>NHIV01000063.1 GCA_002170735.1 bacterium TMED198
TATACCTAATCTTAAAATCTAAATTATTTTATTCTAAATCAATAAGGAAATATTAATAATTATTAAATTTAATCTATGGCAGTAAAGGAAATAGTAAGAACCTGGGACAACGACAGGCTCATTGAGGAGAACATAGACTTTCTGAAGCAAAGGACCAAGAAGGTTCAGTTCCCCCTAACCGAAAAGTCGAGGCAGATAATCCAGGACCTCATCGACTCCTACAGGGCAACCCCCTGCGCGGGAATCGCGGCCAACCAATTGGGATACGATAAAAGCATATTCGTAGGCATGAGGGAGGACATCGAGGTTGAGGACCCCGAGCAGGACCTGGATGATGTCAACCCCAGGCAGGACAACTGCGAGGTCTACATCAACCCCCAGATCGACAGGGTGGATGACCAGTCGACTCAGAGAGGGTCTGAGGGATGCCTAAGCCTCCCGGGCCTTACGCTGTTTCTTGAGAGGTACGACAAGATAAAGGTCCGGTACTACAACGTGGAGGGCAAGGCAGTCAAGAAGCCTCTCAAGGGCTTTATATCCAGGCTCTTCCAGCACGAGCTCGATCACCTGAAGGGGAACCTGATGTTCGAGACAGCGCTGGGTGACATCGGCGTGGAGAAGGACCAGGACCAGAAGCAGCTGGACCAGCTATCACAGCTGATGAAGTACCTACAAAAAAAATAAATTTTTAACGCTAGTCTTAGACCAAACTGGTTTAAGTTATACAAAAAGGGACAGGCATGCTAACCAACAGCTTCATACACATCGATGGCGTAGGCGATATTATCGAAAGGCGTATATGGGCAGAGGGCGCCCAGAGCTGGCTCGACTTCCTGTCAGCGCCTCCAAAGTTCCTAAGCTACCCGATGGTTAAACAGATATACAAGGAGCTTGAAAAATCCATGCAGGCCCTTGAGGAGGGAGACATATACTACTTCAAGAGAACCCTCCCAACGCGTTACCACTGGCGGCTGTACCCAGAGTTCAAGGACTACATCTGCTTCTTCGATATTGAAACAACCGGCCTATCAGCGTTTCAGAGCCACATCACCACCGTTGCCTGCTACGATGGCAAGAAAACAACCACCTTCGTACGCGATGAGAACCTTCACGATCTTCCGGACCACATCAAGAAATACAAGGTCCTATCGACCTTCAACGGCAAGATGTTTGACGTGCCGTTTGTAGAGCAGGAGATGAAGATCCGCCTTGGACAGCCCAACATCGATCTGATGCACGTCCTAAAGGGCCTTGGCTACAAAGGCGGTCTCAAGGCATGCGAGAACAAGCTAGGAATCGGAAGGGAGGAGCTCAAGGGCGTGGATGGAAGGGTTGCCATAACGCTGTGGCAGTGCTTCAAGGAAACCGGCAACAGGGACTTCCTGGATACGATGCTTGCATACAACGTTGAGGACGCTGTCAACCTTCAAAGGCTTCTGATTATTTGCCACAACATGCGCCTGGAGCAGTACAAGACGCTGGAAATAGACCCTATCCCTGAAACCCCGAAGCCCGAGTGCGAGTACAAGATCAACATGGACTGCCTGCACCTATCAATAAAAAAAATACCAACCTACTTCTAATGAGAAAATTTGAACTTAAAAGATCAGACTTCAGCTACAGCTACAAGGTAGCAACCAGGTGGAAGGACATGGACTCCTACGGCCACGTTAACAACGCGACCTACCTAACCTACTTCGAGGACGCCCGAATTACCATGATCAAGAAGTGGAAGCTAAAGGAAAAGAGCCTGATCGTCGCATCGATCAAGGTCGACTACCTCGCCCAGATCAAGCACCCCTCTAGTCTAGAGGTATGCGCCAAGGTGTCTCGAGTTGGAGGCTCAAGCTTTGATGTTCTGTCCTATATATTTGAAGAGGGAGGCGATAAGCCCGTGGCGGTATCCACGATCGTGGTTGTATGCTTCGACTACGAAAGGCAGAGGCCTGTTAGGGTCTTCCCCCAAATTCTGGAAGAAGTTAAAGAATAGTTATTAAAGGAGTATTAAAATGATAAAAATTAAAACAATATCAATTTTTATAACCTTATCTCTAATTACTAGCTGCAATGAAAACAATACTACTAATTCAAACACTAATAATGAGTCATATTCATTTAATTATGGTTCATATAAATTTAATCAGGTAACAGTTTATATGAATGATAGCTGTGATGGCCAAGGATATACTGGACTATGTAATTATTCTAGTTCGAATTCGGAATCAACACTGTATTCACAAAATGAATGTAATGCTATAAGCGGTAGCTGGACAACACTTCTAGAATTATTTCAACTTGAAGATTCATACGCCATTATTAATAATGATAATTCATTCATCTATCCTGACTGCGAGCTTGGAACTTATTCTGTAGATTCTAACTTAATTACTGTTTCAGACTATGATTGCAATGGATTTCAAAATTCATCCTCCCTAACTGATTCAACATCCTGCGTGGATGCTGGGGGAGCTTGGGAAGAAGAAGTTGAAACTGCTATAATAACCTCTAATACCACAGTTTTACTAAATGAAGTTATTGATATACCTCAGTTCAATGCATACAGCGACAAACAATGTGTAGAGTACGTTGTTAGTTTTGATTCTAATCACGATGGATCCTGCGGAAACTAAATTTGTTTAAAACTCTTTTAGCCTTAAATATTTTTTAGTATATCCTACTTTGGATGCCCAATAGGCTGTAAATACTTTGCATCGATTTTGTTTGATTTAAATTAAAATGGACTAAAATATGAAAATAATAAATATAAACGATTTAAGAAAAGTAGATCGATTTAAAGGTGCCGAGCTAATCACCTCGGCCTCTGGAATAAAGCCGGCAACGCTGGTTGGATCTATTTCAACCAAAGGTATCACTAACTTAGCAGTATTCTCTTCTATTGTTCATCTAGGGTCGAACCCTGCATATATAGGCGTAGTTGTTAGACCGCAAACAAGCAGAAGATCAGATACTTATTTAAATGTAAAAGAAACCAAATTATTTACTATAAATCAATTCACAAAAGATATTATTTATAAGGGCCACAAGACATCCACCAAGGTTGATTCATCAGTATCTGAATTCGAATATGCCGGGCTTGAGGAGCAATACATTGATGACTTCAAACCTCCATTTGTAAAAAAATCAAAGCTGAAAATTGCACTTAAATATGATCACGAAATCAAACTGATTAACAGGTGTACTCTGGTTGTAGGCAGGGTAATGTTTATAGCTGTCGATGATGTTGATACTGATATTGCTGATGGCTCGTTGGACCTTGAAAATCTTGAGGCTATAGGGGTTGATGGAAGCGGGTCTTACTACTCAATCAAAAAAAAAGAATCACACAAGTATTCAGCGAAGTTAAATAATTAATTTTAAAATTAATTAGTGCGAGTGAGGAAGAACGAACGTTGAGTCGCTCGATCCTTCTACCTCAGGAATCTCTTGCTTGGGAGTCTCCCCCCACGAGTTTACGTTGGTCGTAACAAGGTGAAGAACGCTTTGGGACGTTTGGTATACCGCAGGATCGTCTCCGACCCTGATGTAGTTCTTGTTCCAGCTTGCCTGGGACCGCCCAAAGACATACCTGCCAAGCTCAACGTCATTGTATCCCATCAGAACAAGATGGGTTCCAGCGGAGTCGTCTACCGAATAGGTGGCGTACCTATCGGGGTTGATAGATACAGCGGCCTCTCTTTCAAGACCCAGAACCTGATCTGTAAATTTCTGCATCTGATCGGCCTTAACCACAAGGGTATCGTTCCCGCTTATATCCCACTGGCTCTCGGCGTTCTTAACAATCTCGATGCCATCATCGAGCCTGAATATCGTAATCTTCTGAACGCTGTCCGCGTCACCGGTAAAAACAGGTGTAAGCTTGCCAACAAGCTTGCTCTGGCTTCTGCTGTTGAGGAAGTACAGAGCAACAAGCGCTGCTAGGATGCCGGCCCATATCTTTAGCTGCCTATTCAAAACGATCCTGCAGGTTGGTTGAACGTCTGGACTCTGACCTGTACTTGTAAACGGCAAGCAGAATAACAAGCATCATAGGAAGAAGCATGTTCATCCACTTCCACCACGCCTTCTCAGACTTATCAAGCTCTAGAAGAGGCCTGCTGGTTACCGATCTTGACCGTAGCGCTATCAGCTCGCTATCACCAAGGAGATAGTCAACCGCGTTAAGAACAAACGCACCGTTTGCGTTCGCGCCACCGGCTCCAAGGTCATCGGTAAAAAACTTTGAGGATCCCACCGTAATAATCTGGGGATCTCCTCCAGCGCTGATCGTTGAAACGGTGGCCAGAGACCGTCCTTCTTCACTTAGCTGGTTTAAAATTGGGTTAGACTCCGGATCAAAGTGCAGGTTGTAAAACTCCTTCATCACCGCGGTATTGTCCGAACTAGAAAAGAGCGAGAACGTGGTTGAGTCGTTCTCAACAACCTCGCTCGGGTATAAAAGTATAATCTGCTCAAGGTCGCTAACAACCGGCTGGTCCTTATCAAACGACTCTACAATCGGCAGGAAGGGATAGTTAACCTGCTTGTTAACCGTTACAGGGATAAACCCGCCAAACATCTGCTGCTGCGGAACAGTTACCGCGCCACACTTACGGTCTAGCACCATATTCTCCTGAATATTAATTCCCCAGGATCCCAGAAGGTCAAACAGGTTTGATCGAATGGGCTCTGCCTGGAAAGAGCTGATGGAGGCATTGATTCTTCCCTGCCCAACAACAAGCTTACCGCCGCCTTCAACAAAGATCGCTAGAGCGCTCATTTCCTCAACGCTCAGGGAGTCAGCAACATCCATAACAAAGGCAAGGTCAACGTTCTCATTGATTCCATCTGCTAGGTTCACTTGGTTAACCTCGTGAACCTCGCTCAAAATTTGTGTCAGGTTCTGAACCCCGAGCTCCTGCTGACCAACCTTGGCAAGTACGATCTTGGACTTGCCCTGAGAGGTTAGCTTCTTAAGTCTTTTTGTTAGCTCGTACTCCAGGGATATGTTCCTGCTTAGAATAGGAATCGCTTCCTTCTTATCGTTGTAGAGCATTGATAGACCCATGAAAACAATCCTTATCTCCATCTTGTCATTCTCTAAAATCTGAGACTGGTAAGGCTGTATCCCAGCCGAAACGGCCTCGTTCTGAAGCTTCTCATCATCGTCCGCTGAGAAATACTCAATCTGGATCTTCCCCTTAGAAATTGCAACGTACTCCTCAAGAAGGTCCTGAACGTACCTCTTGGTGTTGGCCTCCTCAGGAGGAAGATTCTCAGAGAAGTACAGCTTAATAGAAAGCAGGTCATC
Organism: bacterium TMED198; assembly: GCA_002170735.1. GTDB lineage: Bacteria > Fidelibacterota > Marinisomatia > SCGC-AAA003-L08 > D37C17 > TMED198. The sequence continues at coordinate 5,309 of NHIV01000063.1, forward strand.
TATGTTCTTAACAACCGACTTTGTGGAAGACGAAAGCGAGTACTGCTGGTTGTCAGTAAGATCGAGCCTGTAGAACACATCTCTCGAGATAATGTTTAGAACGATCAGAGACACGAACACAATCGCCGTGTAAACAAATATTGATTTTCTGTCTTTGACCATTAGCTCCACCTCCTTAAATCGAAGGTTCTAAGCGATAGAAAGATGAAGAACCCTATAAGCGATCCGAAGTAAATAATATTTCTTGTATCAATCACTCCCCTTGATATGTTGCTCAGGTGGTAGTCTATGCTGATGTACTCCATAATACCAACAAGCCCCTGGGGCATAAAAATTAGCATCTTATCCATTAGGAAAAACGCGAGAACAACAAAAACCGAAACGATAAAGGCAACAACTTGGTTGTCAGAAATAGAGCTAGCAAAAACCCCAATCGCACAGTAGACCGATCCCACAAGAAGAAGGCCTAGGTAGCCGCAGAACACGGCGCCGTAGTCAATGTTCGAACCCACATTTACAAGCGTAAAGAAGTGAACAAGGGTCAGGCCCAGTCCAATAGCAATAAGCGTTACCGAGCTAAGGTACTTTCCAACCACAAACTCAACATCCTTAATAGGAAGCGTTGAAACCAGCTCAATCGTGCCTGAGTTAATCTCTCTTGCTATAAGGCTCATGCTAATCGCTGGAATAAAGAACAGATAGGCAAGCGGAACGATCGAGAAAAGCGACCTCATATCAGACTGGTTCGATGGGAAAAACCAAAGCGTGAAGAAGTAACTGTTAACAAGCGCAAACACGACCAAGAATATATAGGCCATCGGCGTGTTGAAGTACGACTTAATCTCTCTTAGATATATTGTTTTAAAGTTATTCATCTACTTGGCCTCCGATGTTAGCTTCCTGAAAATAGTTTCCAGATTAGACTTCTTCTGAGACATTCCCAGCACTACCCACTTGGACTTAACCGCGTACTTAAATATGTCCTCCCTCGGGTCGGACTTGCCCTTACAGCTTAAACTGACCATGGTCGAGCTTCCTGACTTCCTAACCGATGATACCTTAACGCTATCAATTTTTTCTTCGATCTTCTTCACCTCTTCCTTGTCAACCCCAAGCAGCTCCATCTCTATAGAGCTCGCACCGGAAAACTTTCTGAGTATAGACCTGTTGGACCCATCCGCAACTATTTCTCCGTTGTTGATGATGACAATTCGATCAACCGTTGCCTCTATCTCTTGAAGAATGTGGCTAGACATAAGGACCAGCTTCTTCTTGCCAAGCTCCTTTATCAAGCTTCTAATCTCAACAATCTGATTGGGGTCCAAGCCCGTTACAGGCTCGTCCAATATCAATATCTTAGGGTCGTGGATCATCGCGCAGGCAAGACCAATCCTCTGCTTGTATCCCTTTGAGCACTGATCAATTCTCTTATGAACAACCCCTGACAAACCGCACTGATCAATAACCCTAGCAAATGCATCCTTGAACGCCCTTCCATGAATTCCTCTTACGCCCGCAACGTACTCCAGCATATCATACACCAACATATCAGTGTATAGAGGGTTAAGCTCAGGAAGATATCCGATCTCCTTCTGAATCTCTATCTGGTTTGTCTTGATGTCCATGCCATTTACAATAACATCTCCGGCGCTTGGAGCAAGAAAGCCAGTTATAACCTTGATCGTTGTGGACTTACCAGCGCCGTTTGGCCCTAAAAACCCAATTATTTCTCTGTCCTTGACCGAAAAGTTTATGGACTTGACCGCCGCAACGTCGCCGTAGTTCTTTGATAAATTCTTTACTTCAATCATAGCTAATAATTTTTATCCATTTTTAACAAACGCCTTTCCATCCCACTTGAAGCCCTGGTACTCAAACCCGTAGAAACCCTCTAGGTCCGTTACTTTGTTCTGCGCTATGTACCTAATGAGCTTTCCCTTAACCGCCTTGCCAAAGTGCCCAGCAGCCTTATTCTTACCATCGCTTTTAACAATAAAGTCAATCTGCTTAACGTTCTTGCTTGGGGTATAGGCCTTCCTGTGAACCTGAGGAAGCATGTCTATTATAAGGTCCTCACCCTTCAACTCCTCAGTAATAATAGGGTTCCAGTGGTACTGCAACGAAAGAACATTCATCTTGAGCTTGTAGTTTGGTATTGGTGTTTGCGGTGAAAGTACTCCAAAAAGACCACTAAAAATAAGAAAGTTCTCATTCAAAAATTTTCTGGCATCTTCATCCAGGGTTTCCCATTCAATGTGCTGATAGACCACGCCTGTGTATCTATTAATTGCTGGGGCACAGCGACTCTTAAAAATATCTTGATTCTGTCTGTGAAGAAGCTCAGACTTCTCTTGAGAGGTTCCATAAACAGACTGAAGGTCCTCATCATCGATAAGATCCAAAAGATCTACAACCTGCTGAACATGTTCCTCCAGCACAAAGTCCGTTTCTGAAAACAGAACGCTGCTTGGCTTGACCTTTGCCTTCCCCTCACTTGGCGGAATTAAAAATTTCAAATTATCTCCTAAGTTTTTTACTGCCTTGACGCAAGTTCACCCAATTCTTAGAGAAATGAGAGCTCTAAATTTATTAAATAAGTTTATAAAAAAATAAGTTTTTTTAGTTGTTGATGTACTTTTCTATTTCAAAAAACAAATCTCTGTCAAGCATATAGAGATGATTGGCAAGCTTACTTGCTTCATTTATCTTGTTCATCCTAACATAGAGCTTCGCAAGCTCAAAGTGACTCTGCCCATAGTCCTGATTCAAACGAGTGGAAATTTTAATGTTAACCGCAGCGTTTTCTATATCATCAAGCTGAAGGTAAGACCTTCCAAGAAGATAGTAGGACTTGTAGTTGTTTTCAGAAATTTCATTGGCCTTCTCAAAGAACATAATTGCGTTCTCATAATCCTCAATATTCATGTAGTTCTCGCCTATCATAAAGTTCGCCAAAAAATCGTTGGTGTATTGGACCATAAACTGCTGGAGGTAGTTTGTACTAAGCTGATAGTTTCCAATTTTTTGATAGACAACTCCTAGCTGGTACTTGATCTTCATATCAAAGGGAGATAGCTTTTCAGCACTGTCAAAAGCAAGCAGGGCCTGCATATACCTCTTTTGGTTTCCGTATGCCTTTCCAAGAGAGTAATAGGTATCTGTTGTCATCATTCCGCAGTCGATAGATCGATGAAAATTTTCAATTGAAGCATCATACTGACCTTCAAGGCTGTAGAGCACTGCAAGCTCATTAAATAAAACATCACTTTCTCCATCAACAAATAGAAGGTACTCGTAAATTTTAATAGCCTCCTGGTTCCTGCCTACCTCCTTGTATATCTTACCTGTTTCATAAAGATAGGCTATATTGTCATTGGAAAGATCTAAAAGCCTATCATATGTATCAATGGCCTCGTTATACCTGTCCTGTTCTACAAATATTTTTGCTAAAACCTCTAACATTTCTATGTTGTCTGGCTCCTCAATAATATAGTTTCTAACGTAGTCCATCGCCTTGAAGTACTCCTCCTGGTTGAAGTACAGCATCCCCAGGCTTTGGTTTACATCTAGGTTGTAGTGATGGTCTGGCTCCAGCTTCTGAGCGACTTTGTATGACTCTATAGCATTCTCTATATTAATAATGCTTTCATATATCTTACCTAGAATATAGAAAGACTCACCATACTTAGGATTAAGCTCTATAGACTTGGTCAAGGCCTCTATCGATTGGTTCATCTTGCCAAGACTGTAGTAAGANTTGCCTATATAGTGATAAGACTGCTCNTCCTCTGGATTTANCATTAAAGACTGGGTTAGATACTTTATCGATTCCTCGAATCTATCAAGCTGGAGGTAGCCATAGCCTATATCAAAGTAGGCCTGATAGAAGTATGAATCTATTTGAATTAACTCCATTAGTACTGCAATCCCATCTTCAAACTCATTAAGCTTGAACAAGCTTCTTGATGAGCCATGTAGGGCCTCTACATAGCTCCTGTCAATCAGCAGAAGCTTCCTATAGTTAAACAAAGCATCTAAATACTTACCACGATTGAAAAGGTGGTCAGCGTATAGGTTTAAAGCTCTTTTATCAAGCCCATCACTATCAAAGAACAGGTTAATATGATAGTTAAACTTTTCAAACTCGTTTACCTTGTTATAAAGCGTAGATAAATAAAAATTTGTTGCCGCATTGGAACTATCAGACTCAAAAGTATCATTGAATGAGCTTATTAGTTTTTCAACCTGAACAGAATCAAGTTCGAAGAAGCTGTCAACAAAGGAGTAGTTGATGTTATCTGTCTTGAAGTTAAAGGCAGCTATGAAGTTGTCAACTGCCTTTCTATACTGAGCTATGCCCATATAGGTATAACCAAGGTTGAAAAAATCATAGGCCCTGTCCTGCATCTGAATAATTGAATCTTTTTCAGCAAGATAAGAAAAATCTGTTGANTGTACNTCNGAAAGNAACTCAAGCTTACTATCNACTATAGAAATTTTATTNGTATCGTTAAGATTTATGTACAGATTCTTTAGCTTGTTNGTATAGTTAATNAGTTCTTTCTCATTTTGTGCAATGATGTCCTCGTACTTCAACGANGCTCGNATATAAAGCTGCTCCGACTTCTTNTCNNTNCCTNTTTGGTAGTACAGATCTGCCAACCNAATAACAATGTCAATGTAAATCANNGGATANTCATCNGGCAGAGTNGAGTTTTCAGANATCGTNCNTTCTANAATACNAATAGACTGGCTGTAGTCGCCTATGGCCTGCCTNTTTTCTGCTAGAGAAATATCACTCAAAATCATCTCCTTGGAGGCTGAAAATATAAATGATACTGTTAATATTATGGCTGCTAGCGTCTTCACTGTATATAATAATTCTCTGTTTTAAAAAAGTTCCAACATTTATAATAAAATTTGGTCTGTATTTTAGTTACTAACTAGAATATAGAGCAAAAAATAAATTTTAGAAACAATTAATCGTTATAAATATATTTCTTTAGCTGCAATGGATTATCTGCTATCGATGCATTGGTTGCCAGGAGTCTATCAGTAGACTGATGGCCAGTAGAAAGAAGCACGCAGCTCCAGCCCAAAGAATCTGCAACGGCCTTGTCGTGGTTGGTGTCTCCAACCATAAGCGTGCTGTTGGGATCAAGATCCAACTTTTTTGAAAGGTCCTGGGCCCTATCTATCTTACCATATGCATAGTGATTGTCAAGACCAATAACCGCGCTAAAGTACTTTTCCAGGCCATAGAAAGCAACAAGCATCCTTAAAATGTCCTGCCTCTGGGCAGACAGAACACACTGAACGATCCCACTGTCATAGTTACAACGTATCAAATCAACAATGCCCTTGTAAAGCTTCGGCCTCTTACAGCCCTGTATGTAGTCTGATATAAACTGCTTGCCCAGATCCCTAAACTCCTTATCGGTAATGTTAAAACCAAGCTGCCTGTAGTAGTCTATCACAGGAAAACAAAAATTTTTTCTGTAGCTAGCGATATCAATGCTTGGCAGTCCCTGCTTTTTAAGGTAGCCATTCATTAGTTCTACAAAGAGCCATGCATCCTCAACAATAGTTCCGTTCCAATCCCAAACTACGGTCTTGTAGGCTGGTCTACCCACCCAAGCCTCTAAGATGATCAAAGGTATAGATGCCATCTCGATGTTTATCGGCCCACCAAATCTGAATTCCATAGTGACCTACCTTGGAGATACTGTCTATCGTATAGGACCTATCCGTCAGCTTGATCTTGTTTGAAACCTGATACTTGTTGCCAAGGGCATCAACCTCTCCATCGCAGTATGCACACGGGCAGGAATCTCTAAGGGCTTTATAGCCGATATATGATTCGGTATTATCGCTCCATTGAATAGCAAGCTCATTTGGAAAAACATTGATTTTATTTATAATTATTTTGCTCATTTCTTAATTAAAGTTTAATAAATAAATATATTTGCATTAAATGTTAAAAAAATATTAAATAACCTTCTATATTTAATTATTATATATAAAAATAAATTTTGACTAATATCCCTTCAACTAGCAAATTAACCTGTTTCTTTCGAGCCTCAATTTTTATGCTTATCGCTACATCTGTTGGAATTTCATCAGCAATTCCAAATGGTCAGATGCTAATTCCAATGTTTGANACAGGTGATATTAATAAAAACAGATATATGGACTTNTTGGCCTTCAAAAAACATGGAGTAAGCAAGGANGTTGGAATTTACGACTTTGTNAATGAAAACCTTGTTGAANTTTGGAGCTATAAAACTCCNGCACCTNATGTNTTGGTAGTAGGCGCTGCTATGGGNAATTTTTCAGGTAAAAATCCACATGAAATCATACTTCTTTGTTCTGCAGAAAAAGANACCTATCTCCTTCTAATTGAAAATNTTANTGANCCTTCTAGCAACAAAAAACTAANNTTGAANAAAAATACTAACGCNGTTGATATAAANACAATTAANTGGGGNAACCAGGGCCTGAATGCTTTTGTCATTANAGGNGGTGTTCCCAATNGAAACTTAATGATAGGNNGAATTAAAAATCAACGCGTNGAAGTAATTCAAACTATAACGAACCAAATTNTATCTCANTCCTATGGAAGCATCAAAATNACNAGTGGAAATTTAGATAAAGATCNATCAAATGATTTGGTAGCAATAATNAANAGCAACCCTTCACAAATCTACCAAGTANAANCAAATGGATCATTTAAGCCNATNATCACAACAAGCCCTAGAGTTCAATACATTCCAGATCAATTATTTGATATAGACAATGATGGCTCAGATGATATTGTATTTACAGCAGATAAGAGCGTGTACCTTGTAAATCCATCAAGCACATTTAGGTTTCCTATAGATGACAACCTGGTAAGCTTATTTAAATCAAATGGAGGACTTTTTGGAATCAACGATGAAGGAGAAATAATTAAATACAACATGGGGCCAATGGGCCTTGAGCAAATTCACAGATCAAAATCTTACTTCTTCTCTGACAAAATTGACAATATTAAATCTATCTTTTCACCTAGCTTCAACCACGTGGTTATATCACATATAGGCCCATCATCAGAAATAGCAGTTGAAGATTTAGACTTTACGGTTAACCATCAGTTCCAAACTCTAGGCGGTGGTGTAGCCGATGTTATTGCAACCTCTGAATCTCCATACTACCTCCCTATTGAGCCAGAGAAAGGAAACAACTTTCTGTTTAGCTCTATGAAAATAGACTCTATTCCAGAAGGAATGAGGTTTGATATTGATAGCATGAGATTTGAATGGACCCCTCTTAAATCACAGCTTGGCTTTCACTCTCTATTCTATGAAACCATATACAAACAGTCTGGCAACCTAACCCAGGAAAGTAGCAAGATATCTAGAAGAACAGTTTCCAATCAAGATACAGTAGGCTTGCTGATATATGTTAACGATCCCCCTAAAATATATCAAAAGGAAGCAATTTACACCGTGGTAAAAAATCAACCGCTAAAAATAAAGTACCAAGTCAGTGATAAGAATATTGATGCAATTGTAAGCTCAAGAGTAATAGGTAGCAGCATGGGTGCAAGCTTTATTAGCTATATGGATTCAACTAAAAATCAAGCTACTGCTGATTCTTTGATACTTGGTTCTACAATTGAAGCTCTCAAAATTGATTCAACCTCCATTTTAAGTGACAGCCTGGCTGCTGAGCCTGACTCCCTACTGTCTTTATCTGATACAACCTTGGTTGAAATTAATGCAGATTCCAGCCTTGTAGGCATTGCTAGTGATATAAATAGTAAAAATGATATAATGGGGCTGTATACAGAGCAATTGATTAACCACCCAACTGTTATTGAAAGATTTGCTGAGTTTAATTGGAAGCCAAATGTAGATCCCGGGCCCTACATATTTACACTGGCATCATCAGATCAAATAACAGAAGATTCTTTGAATATTACCGTAAACGTTCATCCAATAATCGATCTGTCAAACAACAAAAAAACTTTCACAACAACTACAAACAAAGAGTTTAACTATCTAATAAACATAGATCAAAGTCCACGTAGTAATTCGTTTACATACAAGATAAATGAAGGTCCTAAAAATATAAATGTTGACAAAAATGGAAAGGTTTATTGGATCCCATCAATAAACCAGGTAGATACAAACAATATTTCGATCGATGTATATGATGAACATGCCAAAAGTACCTATAAATTCTCTGTCTTTGTTAATGATCCCCCATATGTTACATCATTGATTCCTGAAAAACACACAATCAATACCAAAGATACTATTAACCACCAAATGAAATTTTTAGATTTTAATTCGAACCAAAGCCACATATGGAACATTGAAAAAGGACCTTCTGGAATGGAAATTAATGACGAAGGGGCTATTAAGTGGATTCCTAGCTCCTTGGACTTTACCAAACTAATCGTTTCCGTTACAGACCAACTAGATACTACCTTGTTCTACTCCACAATTTATGTTAATGATATCCCTAAAATTGTATCTACACCAATAGACATAGTTAACGTTGATGAAAAGTTTTCGTATCAAATTAAAGTGGTTGATAATAATCAGATGCACCACGACTACAAAGATAATAAACCAGAACTAAACTTTTCTTTTCTATTGAAGCCTGATGAAATGACTGTTACAGACTCTAACCTGATTGAATGGATTCCAAGTGACTCCTTTCTTGGTTGGAATAACGTGCAAATTGTAGCTGATGATGGAGTGGACAATGATAAACAAGAATTTAGTGTCTTTGTTAACAGCATTCCCACTTTAAGTTTAGATGACAGTCTAAGCATTGCCATTGGAGATACTCTTATTTACGATATCCAAGTAGAAGATATAAACCAGGAAGATAAAGTCCTGGTGACATATGATGGAGATTTGAATATAAACATAGATAGCAATACAAAGACTCTGCGTTTAATTCCCAACGAAAATAATGTCGGCTTGCAAACAGTAGAACTATTAGCCTCTGATTCACATCCAAACTCAATGGATTTGCAAAAAATGACGATTTTAATTTTTACATATCCTGAGCTTGTAAGCCTACCTCCAATGGAGGCCTTTGTTGGAATACAATTTTCATATGTACCGGTTTTTATTGATATGCTTGGAAATGAAATAAATGAAGATGGTATTCAGCTGACTAAAGCAACTTCAAAGAACATGCAACTGAATAAAGGTCCAATATCTTTAGATTGGACTCCAGACTCAACAGATGTTGGATTGCAAAGCTTCGAATTTGAGGCTACAGATATACACGGAGTAAAAACGTCAAAATACTTTGAAGTTGAAACCTATTTAAATCCTTGCCCTCCATGTGAAATTGAAAGAAAGAAAAAAGAAAAAAAGAAAACATATAAAATAGTTAATGAGGGGAATAAATATTTAAAATCAATGAACGAAGACAGTCAAAATGTTAATCAAGATTCTGACAGCCTGCAGGTCCAACCTGCAAAAATTGATTCGCTTCAATCCAATCCAGTTGATACTTTGAAAACTCTTCAAGATTCTGACAGCCTGCAGGTCCAACCTGCAAAAATTGATTCACTAGGTATAGAGCCTATCAAGCCTGATAAAAGTCCTTCTAGCCAATAGATTTTTTTATATTTTCTAGATCAGCATGCCCAATATTTACTTCGTACTTTAATACGTGAATATTGTATTGGTCTATAAATTTAGAAGGAAGCTTGTAGTAGTCCTTCTCTGAAGTTACAACGAAGTCAATTGACTGATCTTTCATATCCTTTTTTAGTTTTTCAATGTCTTTGTCTAAATATAGATGATGATCTGGAAAAGCTATAAATTTAACTATAGTTAAATTCAACTTTGATAGGCTATTCTCAAAAGACCTGGGATCCGCTAAACCACAAAAAGCAACAATAGAAGAGCCATCAATCTTACTGGAAATTTTTTTTAATTTTGCTCCAGATGTTTCTCTAGAAAGATATATACATGTAGAGGTATCAAAAACTTTTATATCGTGCTTCTTTATCTCACTATCTATAAAACTATGGACAGGCCCCTCCTTCGTAAGCCCAATAAAATGGGCCCGAGACAAAGAAGAAAGTGGCTCTCTCATCTTGCCCATTGGAAGCATTGAGTATGTTTCAGGTGGCTCACTCCTATTTATCAAAACAATATCTATATCTCTTTTAATGGAAAAAGACTGAAATCCATCATCAATTAAAACAACATTTACTTTGTAATCCTCTTGTATCTTATGAATAGCATCTGCTTTGTTGTTAGAAACAACAATGGGCACTTTCATTCCAAGCATTTTTGCAAGCAAATATGGTTCGTCTCCACATTCTTCAATGCTTGAAAGAATTGTTTTTCCATTACATACCCTAATAGTTCCCTTTGATAGACGTTTGTAGCCACGACTGACAATTCCAGGACGAAAGCCCTGATCCAGGAAGTACTGAGCAATTTTTTTTGTTACGGGCGTCTTGCCTGTTCCCCCAACTGTAAGGTTGCCAATTGAAACTACTGGAATAGAAAACTTATAGATCTTTCTAAATCGTAGTTTATATAGCATAATGTTTAACCAATGTATAGCACTGTAGACTATACTGAACCGGAAGAGCAGTATCTTGAAAAGTATCCTAAAGATTTTCATTAATTATTTTCTTTGAAAATTTGGTTCAAATGATCAGAAATCTTTTTTACAACATCTATAGCATCTTCCGGCATCTGGCTGGAAGAAATTGGACTAGAAAAACTTACAACAACCTTGCTGAATGGCTTTGGAAATGTAAACCTATCCCAAGAGTTGGCTGTCCAATAATCAGAAGATGTGCCTGAAACACAGATAATATCGACCTTAGATAGCTTGGCTGTTATTAAAGAGCCTGGCTTACAAACAAAGGCAGGCCCCTTTGGCCCATCAATGGTAACGGCAACAGGCTCATTACTTGAAAAAGCTTCTTTCATTGAAGAGATGACCTCACTTCCTCCTCTTGTACTAGAACCCGAAATGATTTTATGGTTCCAGGACTTTAAAAAACTTGCCATAATCTGAGCGTCTTGGTGTTGGCTAGCAACTGCCCAAAGTCCTACCTTTTTCTTTTTTAAATAAAAAATTGGGAACAGCATCTTTCCATGCCAAACGCAAAGCAAAAAGGGTTTTTTATTCTCTAAATATGGAAGAATATTTTTTTCTCCCGATACAGAAATACTAACGGTTCTATAGACAAAGTTTATTACTACCTTTGCTAGGACCTTGTACATATAGTATTTAAACTTTTTCATCAAGAAGTAGATTGGCAACTTTTGCAGATGCTCCTTTGCCTCCTATAATTTTTTTAACAGCCATCTGCTCTTTTTTTAGTTTTTTGAGTAAGCTGTTATCATTTAAAAGCATACAAACTGCTGAAGCTATTTTTTCAGGTGTTGCATCAAACTGAAGATATTCTGGAACAACTTTCTTGTTGGAAATAATGTTAACTATTGAAGCGTACGGAACTTTAATCAGCCTGCTAATAATAAACCAATTGATAAAAGACATCTTGTAAACAACTATCATGGGCGTTTCAAGGACACACGCTTCGAAAGTAGACGTCCCAGAAGCTATAATACCTAGGTCTGCGGCCTCTAGTGCATACATAGGGTTCTTATGCTCCAAATGAATAAATTCAGGAATTTTATGTGATAGTATGTGGCGCTTTACGTTATCTGCCACGCCTAAAATAAATTGAATTTTGTCACCATACAAATCATTAATTTCACTGGCAACCTTGATAAACAAAGGCAAATGATGTTCTACTTCTTGCTTTCTACTTCCTGGAAACAAGGTAACAACTTTTGCTTCATTCTTAACGTTAAAATATTGTTTAATTGTATCTTCATTGGTTGCGCTCCAACTATCTAGAAATGGATGGCCTACATACTCTACATCTAGACCTCTTGCCTTGTACCAATATTTTTCAAATTCAAAAATTACGAACACCTTATCAATAAACTTCTTAATAGTCTTTAAGCGAGATTCTTTCCACGCCCATATTTGAGGTGGAATGTAATAGTATATTGGGATATCATACTTTTGCTTGATTTTTTTTGCAATATGAAGATTAAACCCAGGATAATCAATTAATATGATCTTATCTGGAGATATTCTATCTATCTCATTAAGCGTGCTTTTTACAATACCTTTTAAAAAACTATAGTTTTTTACAACTTGTACAAAACCAACTATAGAAAGTCTATCAATATCATGGAGCTGATTTAAACCAGCATCCTTCATCTTTAGCCCACCAATCCCATGAAACTGGATGCTTGGATCTAGTTTCTTTGTTTCTCTAATCAAAGATGCACCGTAGTTATCTCCAGAAGATTCACCGGCTACAATAAAAAATGATTTCATAGGGTAGTCATAATTTTATGTTCTATTTCATAGGCTACTTTCAATGCTTGTGCGCCAACAGAACCAGATACTTTTGGAGTAGAAAAAGAAATAACTGATTGTGCAAAATGCTGGAGCTCATCCCTAAGAGGATTAACTTTATTAAGATCAAGGGTTTTTATAAATTGATTAGTGGATCCATTGACTTCAAGGGTTTTATTTAAAAAATCAATTCTAATATTTTTATCTCCATTGATCTGCATTTTTCTGGATGGAAAATCACATGATCTACTAGCTTCTAGTACAGATGTCGCACCATTTCTGAAATTAATATGAGCTATGCCATGATCAATTGAATTTGTATGTGTTCTACTACCAGTTGCTTGTATTGATTCTATATCTGAATCTACAAGGCTTAAGCAAAGATCAATGTCATGTATCATTAAGTCAAGCACAACCGATACATCGCTTCCTCTATTTGAAAAAGATGTCATTCTCTGTGATTTAACAGACTTAACGTTGGTTGCATATCGCTCCGCTTCAATAAAAACAGGGTTAAATCTTTCAATATGTCCAACCTGAAGCGTTAAGCCTTTGCTTTTAGCTAGTTCAACTATTTCTTTTGCCAATTTAACTGAGGATGCAATTGGTTTTTCAATAAAGAGATGGCATCCACCTGCAAGACCTTTCATGGCCACCTCATGATGTACATTAGTAGGAACTACAATAGAAAGTGCGTTGCATGTAGTAATTAACTTATCAACTGATGCAAATACTGGCACATTATTCTCTTTACCTAGCTTTTTAGCTAGATTAGAGTCTAAATCATATATTCCCACAAAATTTATT
>NHIV01000064.1 GCA_002170735.1 bacterium TMED198
TAGCAATATGCGGAAAATATAACTCGCTACAAGATGCCTATAAAAGCATTGTAGAAGCCTTTATTCATGCGGGTATTGCCAATTCTTCTAAGGTTGAGGTTAAGTGGGTAGATACAGAAAAGATTGATACGATAGAGTCTGCCTCAAAAGAGCTTAGTGATGTTGATGGTGTGCTCATACCAGGAGGTTTTGGAAATAGAGGCATTGAGGGAAAGATATTGTCTTCAAGGTATGCACGAGAAAACAATATACCCTTCTTTGGAATATGTCTAGGGCTTCAGTGTGCTGTAATTGATTTTGCAAGAAATGAGTGCGGAATGGAAGGCGCAAACAGCTCGGAGTTTGATGGTAAAACCAAGTACCCTGTCATCGATATAATGTCTAGTCAGAAAAGTATCAAGAAGAAAGGTGCAACCATGAGGCTTGGATCATATGGATGTAATTTAACTGGAAAGTCTAAGGTCTATGCGGCTTATGGAAAGAGAAAGATCTATGAGCGGCACAGACATCGGTTCGAATTTAATAATAAATACAGATCGAAGCTTGAGGCAAAAGGACTTGTTGTTAGCGGGACAAATAAAGAGCTTAATCTTGTTGAGATTGTAGAGGTTAAGTCCCACCCCTGGTTTGTCGCAACCCAGTTTCACCCAGAGCTAAAAAGCAGAGTCGTAAACGTTCACCCTCTTTTCAAGGACTTTGTTGGAGCTTCTATAAAGCGGAAGTATGGAAGCCACTAAAACAAATAAAAAGCTAAAGAAAATTAAGCTGCTTGCGCTTGATGTTGATGGGGTCCTTACCAATGGCTCTATCTATATATCTTCAGATGGCAGCGAAATGAAGCAGTTTTCAATTGAGGACTCAACAGGGGCAGCCTTTGCTCGCAGCGGAGATATAGAGCTAGCTTTGATATCCGGTAGATATTCAAAGGCTACAGATATACGATCAGAGGAGCTGAAAATAAAGATATGCCACCAGGGTGTTCTTAATAAGCTTGACTACCTTGAAAAAATTGCAAGTGATATGTCCCTGTCCTTGGATGAAGTTGCCTATGTAGGAGATAGCTATGTTGACGTTCCTCCTATCAAGGCGGCGGGGCTTGGGATAGCAGTTTCTGATGCCCATCCGGTTGCTTTAGAGGTAGCAGACTTTGTATCTTCAAGCATGGGGGGCGAAGGGGTCCTGCTAGAAGTTGTTGAGCTAATACTTAAGTCCAAGGGTCAGTTTGACAGCATGATCAAAGAAATGGAAAAAAAAGTTTACAATGTTTAGCTGGTACTATATTTTCTTAGTCATTGCATTGATATCATGCAACTCTAAGTCAGATCAGATTCAGAATGACGGTATTAAACTGGATTTTGATCACCAAATAGGCCTTCCAAAAATAATGGTAACCTCCAAGGGGAAGGCTCAGGTGAAAGCTAGCTCGTTAAAGCTTCTAAAGGATAACAGTAAAGATGCGATACTGGTAGGGAATGTTATAGCAGATTTTTTTAATGACAAGGGTGATCGCGCTAGCAGGCTATACTCGGACTCAGCATGGATAAACGAATCTGCTGATAGGATGCTGGCTAGAGGAAATGTAACTGTCGAATCTGATAACGGCTATGTCCTTCTATCTAACTCAATTGTATGGGATGATAGATATGGCGTTATCTCTTCCAATGACTCAGTTGTTTTTTTTAGTGCAGAGGGAGATACGATGCATGGAGTAGGCTTTGAATCTGATTCAGATCTTGATAGATGGTCAATATTTAAACCTCATGGTGTTGCATATAAAAAATGATTAGAACCGAAAATTTAACAAAGTTTTATGGCAGCAGATGTGTTGTCAATGGCACTGAAATTAAAGTCAAAAAAGGAGAGGTGGTTGGCCTCTTAGGACCAAATGGTGCAGGGAAGACAACAACTTTTTACATGATAACAGGAATGGTGCAGCCAAATAAAGGGCATGTTTTTTTTAATGATACGGAAATTACAAACCTTCCAATGTTTAAGAGGGCAAGGCTTGGAATAGGCTACCTTCCACAGGAGACGTCTGTATTTAGAGATCTAACAGTTGAGCAAAATCTTCAACTTGTTCTAGAGCTTTTAGATTTAAGCAAAGCAGAGCAGCAAAAAAAGTTGGAGTCCCTTTTAGCTCAGTTTTCAATTGAGCATATAAGGAAGACGCAGGCAAAAAATTTATCAGGCGGTGAGAAAAGAAGGACTGAAATCGCTAGATGTCTAGTTTTGGACCCCCAGTTCATCCTCCTGGATGAGCCTTTTGCAGGGATTGATCCGATCGCAGTTGAGGATATTCAGAGTATAATTAGACTGCTTAAAAGACAAGGTGTTGGTATACTTATCACAGATCACAATGTGAGAGAGACGCTTTCTATAACTGATAGATCTTATCTTTTGTATGATGGCCAGGTATTAAAGTCTGGAAAGACGAAGGATCTTATCAGCGATGAGAAGGTTAAGAAGCTCTATCTAGGATCTCATTTCAAGATGGATGATATTAATGAAGAGTAAGCTTTTTCAAAAGCTTGAGCAAAAGCAAAAGCTGTCCCCCTCTCAGATTTTAACATCAAAGCTTCTGCATCTAAACCAAATCTCATTGGAGCAAAGAATAATTAAAGAGATTGAGCAAAACCCCGCGCTTGAATTTGAAGACTTACTTCCAGTTGAAGATGAAGAGGCTGGTGATGCTTCTGATGATTTTGAAGGTGATGAGCTTGAGCTGGATGCTGAGATTGATTTTGAAGATGATGAGGTTGAAGGCTTTGAGCGCTTTGATGAGTCAAGCTTATCAGGTGAGGATGTTGGCAGCTATGTAGTTCCTAGCAAGCTGTCTATCAGTGATAAGCTTCTTAGTCAGTTTCAAGACTTAAATTCAGGTGATATTGAGATTAAGATAGCGCGCGAAATTATTGGCAACCTAGATGATGGAGGATATTTGGCTATAGACCCTATAATTATTTCCGATAAACTTCAGGTAGATTATAATATTGTTATCAAAGTACTATCAAAGATAAGATCCCTAGATCCCCCTGGCATGGGATCAAGAGATTTAAGAGAATGCTTGCTATCTCAGCTTGAAATTAATGATTCAGATCAGCTATCTTATAAAATAATTGATAAATTTTTTGATGATTTTGCTAATAGAAGGTATGAAAAGATTCAGGAAGCTCTTGGCGTTGATATGGCTCTCATTAAAGATGCTATGGATGCAATTTCTGTTCTTAATCCAAAGCCTGGAGATGGGGCGGGTGATTTTGAATCTCAGTACATAAGGCCGGATGCTTTTATTGAGAAGAAGGGCAGTAAGTGGATTGCTACTCTAAAAGAAGGGAGTCAGTTCAACCTAAGAATTAGCAAGAGCTATATGGAGCTACTTGGTCATAATGACACAAAAACATCCAAGTTTGCCAAGGAAAAGATTGGCGATGCAAAGATGTTTATGGGTGCGTTAGAATCAAGAAAGAATACAATGATCAAGGTTATTCAATCTATAATCAAGTTCCAATCAGATTACTTTGAATCTGAAGGTAAAAAAATAAGCCCGCTAATACTGAAGCAGGTAGCTAAAGATATTAAGATGGACATCTCTACAGTAAGCAGATCAACAAAGGGAAAGTATATACAGCTGCCATGGGGCCTTGTTGAGTTAAAGGCATTTTTTTCTGAGTCTATTGATACTGGGCATGGAGGAGTAGTATCAAGTACAGAAATAAAAAATATGATTAAGGAGATTATCTGTTCAGAAGATAAAAGGAACCCCCTTAGCGATGAAAAGATTACTAGTATTTTAAGTGAAGATGGATATAAAATTGCTAGAAGAACTGTGGCAAAATACAGGGAAAAGATTGGCATCTTAAGGGCTAAAATGAGAAGGGAAATATAGATATGGCAACAATTAGGTCAACGACAATACTAGGAGTTAGAATTAAAAATAAAATTGCTCTTGGAGGAGATGGGCAAGTCACCATGGGCGATATGAAGATGAAGTCAAAGGCGGTTAAAGTTAGGAGCTTTTATGGTGGTAAGGTCTTGTCTGGATTTGCGGGTGCAGCGGCTGATGCTATGGCACTTTTTGAGAAGTTTGAAGTAAAATTAAATGATTCAAATGGAAACCTGCAGAGAGCTGTTGTTGATATGGCAAAAGAATGGAGAATGGATAAGATGCTAAAGGATTTAGATGCCCTTCTTGCTATAATGGACTCTAAGTCTTCTTACCTTCTTTCAGGTTCTGGTGATGTGATAGAGCCTGATGACCAGGTTATATCAATTGGTAGCGGATCTGGTTTTGCTGTATCTGCAGCTAGGGCCTTTATAAAGGCGGGAGAGAAGAACCCTACTGCAGTAGTTAAGCAGTCGCTGAAGATCGCGGCGGATCTTTGTATATATACGAATGATAATATAACGATAATAGAGCCATGAAAGATTTAACCCCTCAGAAAATTGTTAAGGAGCTTGACAAGTATATCATTAGCCAGAAAAATGCCAAGAAGTCGGTTGCTATTGCTCTAAGAAATAGATGGAGAAGGCAGCAAGTTGATCAAGATATTAGAGATGAGATTAATCCTAATAATATTATTCTTATAGGCTCAACTGGTGTTGGTAAAACAGAAATTTCAAGAAGACTGTCTTTGCTTGTCGGTGCACCATTTGTAAAGGTGGAAGCTTCAAAGTTTACGGAGGTAGGCTACGTTGGCAGGGATGTAGAGTCAATGGTTAGAGACTTGGTAGCTTTTTCGGTAAAACAAGTCAAGGTGCAGAAAGAGAATGAGGTTCAAGATAAGGCTTTAAGAAATGCAAACAAAAGAATTCTTGAGCTACTTTTTCCTAAGCCAAAAAAAGAGTCCTTTTCAGATCAGGAACTTGATAGAATGGAAAAAACCAGGGACAAGCTCAAGAAAAAATTTAAAAACAAGGAGTTTGAAGATAAGGAAATTAAAATTATGGCCAGGTCAAAGCCAATGCCTATGATGCAGGTTATGGGTCCCGCAGGAATGGATGATCTTACCTCAAACCTCCAGGATATGATGGATAATCTTGCTCCCAAAAAAAAGAAGTCTAAGTATGTCAAAGTTTCAGAGGCGAGGGAGTTGTTTGTCAAAGAAGAATCTGAAAAGCTTATTGATATGGATGAGGTTGTTAAGTTGGCTGTAAGTAGGGCAGAGCAAAGTGGTATAATTTTTTTAGATGAAATTGATAAAATTGCAGGTCAAGGTTCATCCTCAGGCCCAGATGTTTCTAGAGAGGGAGTTCAGAGAGATATCCTTCCTATAGTTGAGGGCTCAATTGTAAATACAAAGTTTGGGCAGGTCAAGACCGATCATGTTCTCTTTATATCAGCTGGAGCTTTTCATGTATGCAAGCCTTCTGATTTAATTCCTGAACTTCAAGGAAGATTCCCAATTCGTGTTGAGATGGACGACCTTACAAATGATGATTTTGTTAAGATATTATTGCGTCCAAAAAACGCCCTTATAAAGCAGTATCANGCGCTTATGATATCAGAAGGAGTAGAGCTTGAGTTCAGGAAAGATGCCATAAAAGAAATTGCAAAAATTTCAACTGACTTGAATCATAAGATGGAAAATATAGGAGCGAGAAGGCTTCATACCGTTATGACTAGTCTTCTAGATGAAATTCTATTTGACGAGGCAAACAACAAGAGCAGTAAAAAAATTACAATTACTAAATCTTTTGTAACAAACAAACTTAAAAACATTTCTGACGATGAAGACCTAAGGAGGTATATACTATAATGAAAAGAGATTTTTTACATATTACAGACTTTAGCAGCGAAGAGATTATTGAAGTTTTAGACCTCGCTTCAGATGTAAAGCAGAAGCTGCATGCCAGGGATCCTTACAAACCTTTTTCAAATATGAGTTTGGCCATGGTTTTTGCAAAGCCTTCTGCGAGGACACGGGTATCATTTGAGACAGGCTTCTTTAGGTTGGGAGGTCATGCGCTTTTTTTAGGTCCAAACGATATTGGCATTGGGAAGAGAGAGTCAGTGGCTGATGTGGGCCGTGTTCTTTGTAGATTCAACGATATGATCATGGCAAGGCTGTTTGATCATTCACACATAGTTGAGCTCGCAAAGTACGCATCGTGCCCTGTTGTGAATGGCCTTACAGACTTCAATCATCCGTGCCAAATAATTGCAGATATTTTTTCTGTTAGAGAGGCACTTGGAAGCTTGGATGATATAAAGGTCGCCTACATAGGCGATGGAAACAATATCGTTCATTCTTGGTTAAACCTTTCCCTTAGACTGCCAATGAGATTTTCAATCGCATGCCCAGAGGGCTATAATCCTGATGCGGATCTCCTTGAAAAGGCTAGATCTGGCCCCTCAGAAATTGAGCTTTGCCACGATCCTTTTCAAGCAGTAAAGGATGCAGATGTAGTTTATACTGATGTTTGGGCCTCTATGGGTCAGAAGGAAGAGGCTGGGCAGAGAATGAAAAGGTTTGAAGGCTTTCAGGTGAACTCAGATCTCATGGAGTCAACCGGAAAAAAAACAATTTTCATGCACTGCCTTCCTGCAGAGAGAGGGGTTGAGGTCACTGATGAAGTATGCGATGCCTCTTACTCTATTATTTTTGATCAAGCCGAAAACCGAATGCACGCTCAAAATGCAATTATGATCAAGCTTATGGCTGATTCCAATATGATTTAGAGTAGCATTTCTATCAATATATTTAAAATTTTTCCTTTCAAAAATTAAAATGTGCTTCAGGTCACAGCACAAATGTGATTTGTATCTTATTTTTGCTGTAACGTTAAAAGAAGCAAAACTGTGAAATGTAAAAAATTAGTTACAAAATCGTTACAAACTGTAAAAAAAACTTGAATTAAATGAATAAATTGATTACTTTTATATCCCCAAAGGAGGAGCTTTCGTTGGTAGAGATGCCGACTGCTCGGGTGAGAAATAATATAAGTTAACTTAATTTTGTGGAGGAGGACTCTCGATTTGTATGCACATTTCTTATCGTGTTTTTTCGTTTTTAGGAAATCGTTTTGTCCTATAAAAAATTAATATAAATAATAATATAAATAATAATACTAATACTATTAAGGAGGAGATGTAATGAACTTAATAAATAGGTTTTCAGGACTTGTTGCCTGTATGTGTTTTAGCCTTGCAATGGCAGGTGGAACACTTAGCATGGATGGCAACGAAGTCTTTTATGATTCGGATACTGCAATAGGTGGCTTCCAGTTTGATATTGATGGGGCAACTATTACAGGCGCAGGTGGAGGTGAGGCAGAGGCAGCTGGAATGTTTTTCTCAAATTCCGCTTCAACTGTTATAGCCTTTTCTCTATCTGGTTCAACAATACCAGCGGGACAAGGTCTTCTTTGTACCCTTGATGGGGTAGATGGTGATATAGCTGGATTGTCTGGGCTAGTTTTTTCAGATGCTACTGGAGGTCAGATAGACTTTACCTTTAGCTCTGGTGATGATCAGGCAGGCGGTGATGACGACGGTGAGGATGGTTCGGGTGCTCCTGCTGGCGGTTGCGACCTTGATCCTGGAACGTTATATCTAGCTGACGATGGCC
>NHIV01000065.1 GCA_002170735.1 bacterium TMED198
TAGGCCATACGCTGTCTTCAGTTGTGAGAATGTTTAAGAATAAAGACTCAAAGTGGATATCTTCTAATAGGATTGCAATTGAAGTTGTAGAAAAATCAATTTTGAGTTCATATGAAATACTTTGTAAATCTCTTGGAGAAAAAATTGATGATTGGAAGTGGGGTGATCTACATACATCAAGCTTCGAGCACTCTTTATCTGTAAAAAGTCCTTTAGATAAAATTTTCAACATATCAGGTTTTAGGCTAGGGGGAGATTCAGACACCGTATTTCAGTCTGCATATAATCCCAATGCGCCTTATAAAGCAACGAGTTGGTGCGCAGTAAATAGGTATATAATGACTGTAGGTAAGTGGAATGATTCTATTATGATTTCAGTTCCGGGGCAGAGTGGAGTTTTGGGTAGCATGCATTATGATGACATGGTTGATGAATGGCTTAGCGGTAAATATATTCCTATGTATTGGGAAAAAGAAGAAATAGAAAAAAAATCTAAACATTGTATATTATTAAAACCTGAAATTTAAATTTTTATATGAGAGATAAGAAAAAATATAGAGATCCAAAGATTACTATAAATAGAGTTTACACTAAAAGTGGAGACTCTGGCACAACTTCCCTTGTTGGTGGCCAAAAAGTTCCTAAGAACCATCCGCGTATATATGCCTATGGAGATCTTGATGAACTGAATGTGGTTATAGGTGGTTGCAGGGAGTGGATTAAGGAGTATACACAAGATAATCAAGATTTTATGTGGCTTTACAATACCCTTGAGAGGGTGCAGAATGAGCTCTTTAATTTAGGAACTATGCTTGCTACTCCAACGAAGGATATGGGTCCCCAGATTCCAGTTATTGCAGATGAGGATGTAGTTCAACTTGAAAATGACATTGATAGAGTTAATAAGGATCTATCTACACTTGCTTCGTTTGTTCTTCCCGGAGGATCACAGGCCAATATTTGGTTTCATCTAGGAAGAACCGTATGTAGAAGAGTTGAGAGACAATGTATATCCCTTTCTGCCGATGGTGAAATTTCTTTGATAGTTGTAAAGTATTTGAATAGACTTAGCGATGCATTGTTTGTATGGAGTAGATGGGTCAATTTGCAGTTTAACTGCAATGAGCACATATGGCAGCCAAATAATACTTCATCGGGATCTAAAAAATAATTTATGGCTAGCTTTAAAGTGAAAGGTTATTATGAAACATTATGATGTAGTTGTCGTTGGTGGGGGACCCGGAGGATATGTAGCTGCTATAAGGGCAGCTCAACTAAATAAAAAAGTTGCGCTCATAGAGTCTGAAAACCTAGGTGGAATTTGTTTGAACTGGGGATGTATACCTACGAAATCACTCCTAAAGAATGCTGAAGTTCTTGAGCTTATAAAAGACAGCAAGAAGTATGGAATAGATATAAAAGACTACTCGGTTAATTGGGAGAAGGTTATAAAACGTTCTCGAGATATTGCAAATAGGATGGGTAGAGGAATCAAGTTTTTAATGAAGAAGAACAAGGTCGATGTTTTGAATGGTTTCGCAAGAGTTGTTGATCAAAACACAGTAGAGATTGATGGCAATAATAAGCAGAATATATCAACTAAGTTTATTGTTATATCTACAGGAGCATCGGCTAATTATTTTCCAGGGATTGAGCCTGATGGTAAGAATATTATTACATATAAAGAAGCTCTGATTTTAGATAAAGTTCCTAAGCATATTGTTATAATTGGAGCTGGAGCTATAGGAATAGAGTTTGCATATTTTTACAATGCTTTTGGAAGTAAGGTAACCATTATAGAGGCACAGCCAAATATTCTTCCAAACGAAGATACGGATGTTTCCAATGAGTTAGAGCGCATCTTTCGTTCAAAAAAGATTGATATAAAGACAAACACCAAGGTAAAAAATATATCAAAATCTAAAGGCTCTTTATCTGTCAACCTTGCTGATTCAACAATAGATTGCGACAAGGTTTTGGTTGCAGTGGGTGTAAAGGCAAATTCATCAAATATAGGTCTTAACCGTAACAGTATAGTAACAGATAATGGATGGATAGCTACCAATGAGTTTATGCAGACAAATATTAAAAATATATTTGCAATAGGAGATGTTGCAGGTCCGCCATGGCTTGCTCACGTTGCATCTGCAGAGGCAATTACTGCCATTGAATATATGTTTGATAAAAGCCCTAAGCCTATGAAATACCATAATATCCCAGGATGTACATACTGCCATCCAGAGGTTGCTTCTGTAGGGTTAACTGAAAACAAAGCTAAGGAGAAAGGATATAAAGTTAAAGTTGGTAAATTCCCCTTAAGCGCTCTAGGTAAGGCAGTTGCAATTGGACAAACAGAAGGATTTGTGAAAATTATTTTTGATGATAAATACGGTGAGCTTCTAGGTTGCCATATTATTGGCGCAAATGCCACAGATCTAATTTCAGAGATTTCATTGGCTCGTGATCTTGAAACTACCTACAGCGAAATATTAAAATCAATTCACCCTCATCCTACGCTCTCTGAGGCAATTATGGAAGCAACGGCAGATGCCTTGGGCGAGGCAATACATATTTAGAGCATGAACCAAGAGATTTTATTTAACAAAAATATAATCCAAGATCTGCAAGTCTTGAATCTATCTATCTTATTTTGGAAAATTGGGAGTAGCAAGCTATTAAAATAAGTAACAAGATATTATTAGAGCTTCTCTTTAATCTAGAGCTACCTAGAGCCATTGAGAATAGAATGCTTAACTATTTAAGGCAAGGCAGAATTTCTAAGTGGTTCTCTGGAATAGGTCAGGAAGCAATTTCAGTTGGGGCAACTTGTGCATTAGATGATAATGATGTAATACTCCCAATGCACAGAAATCTTGGAGTCTTTACTGCACGCCAAGTTGACTTGCAGAAGCTATTTTGTCAGTTGATGGGTAAGGATGGGGGCTTTACTAAGGGTAGAGATAGAAGCTTTCATTTTGGATTACCTTCAAAAAATATCATTGGTATGATCTCACATCTAGCTGCAATGCTTCCTGTTGCTGTAGGTTACGGCCTTAGTTTCAACCTCAAGAAACAAAATAGAGTTGTTCTGTCTTTTACTGGAGATGGATCAACCAGTGAAGGAGATTTCCATGAAGCAGTTAATCTGGCAGCAGTTTGGCAGCTTCCTGTTATCTTTCTGATAGAAAACAATGGCTATGGTCTTTCGACACCATCTTCAGAGCAGTTTAAATGTGAAAAACTTTCAGACAAAGCAATTGGGTATGGAATAAAAGGTGTTACGATTGATGGAAACAACGTATTAGAGGTCTATAAAACAATTTCGAGTCTTGCTAAAGAGCTTCGGAAGGGAGCAGGCCCTGTAATAGTTGAAGCTATGACATTTAGAATGAGGGGCCATGAAGAGGCCTCGGGAACTGATTATATACCGGATTCTACCTTTGAAAAGTGGGCAAAAAAAGATCCAATTGAGAGCTATAAAAAATTTTTAAAATCAAAAAAAATTCTAAGCAAATCAAGGTATATTGAGATTCAAGAAGAGATAAAAACCTTGATCGATGATCCTCTTGAGTTTGCGCTTGAATCTAAGGATCCTAAAAGTACCATTGATAATGAAGTTAACGATGTATTTAGAGGCTACAACTTTATAAAAAAAGAGCCAAAAGATAAAGGCATCAATTTGAGATATGTAGACTCTATTTCAAATACATTAAGAGATCTCATGAAGAAAGATGAACATACTCTTATAATGGGTCAGGATATATGTGAATATGGTGGTGTTTTTAAGGTGACCAAAGATTTTGTTAAAGACTTTGGAGTAGGTAGGGTAAGGAATACACCTATAATTGAATCAGGGGTGTTGGGTGCTTCAGTGGGCCTTGCGCTTGAAGGTTTTAAGCCTATTGTTGAGATGCAGTTTGCTGACTTTGTTTCATGTGGTTTCAATCAAATAACCAATAATATAGCTAAAACCCATTACAGATGGAATAAGCCTCTAAATATAACTATTAGAATGCCTTACGGTGGAGGTATGTCTGCAGGTCCTTTTCATTCCCAATCTCCAGAGTCTTGGTTCTTCCATACGCCTGGCCTCAAAATTGTAGCACCATCAACTCCATATGATGCAAAGGGCTTGTTGGTATCATCCATTGAGGATCCTAATCCAGTTCTGTATTTTGAGCACAAGTTTATGTATAGGAGTGTAAAGGGTTTGGTTCCAGAAGGTGCTTATAATATCGAGATAGGAAAGGCAGAAGTTAAAAGAAGCGGCACAGACATATCTGTTATTACCTATGGCATGGGGGTTTATCACATGATTAATTTGGCAGCTAAATTAGAAGAAAAGGAAGGTATCAGCGTTGAGGTTGTTGATTTAAGAAGCTTGATACCATGGGATAAGGACCTGGTAAAAGAATCTATTTCGAGGACTAATAGAGCCCTGGTGTTGCATGAGGCAAGCCTTACTGGAGGAGTAGGGGCTGAAGTGTCTGCCTTTATAAGCGAAAACTGCTTCACTCATTTGGATGCTCCCGTTATGAGACTTGCTTCAATCGATACTCCAATTCCATTTGCAAGCAAGCTTGAAAAAGAAATTTATTTACCCTTTAATAAAATAGAAAATAAAATAAAGGAATTACTTAATTTTTAAATACAGATAAGGAATATATATGAAGTTAATAGGATTAGATTATTTAGGTATATCAGAGTTTTTCTCTGATGAGGAACTTTTGGTTCAGAAGTCATGCAGAGAGTTCGTTGAGAAAGAGGTTGCTCCAACAATTGAAGAGCACTTCAAGAATGGAACATTTCCAAAGGACCTTATAAAAAAGTTTGGCGATTTGGGATATTTAGGTATGAACCTTCCAGAAAAATATGGCTGTGCTGGTCTATCAAACATAGCCTATGGACTTTTGTGCCAAGAGCTAGAAAGGGGAGATTCGGGAGTTAGATCCTTCGTATCTGTTCAGGGATCTTTGGTGATGTACCCAATCTATGCATATGGAAATGAAGATCAAAAAAATAAATGGCTCCCACGGCTTGCATCTGGTGAATTAGTGGGATGCTTCGGCCTTACAGAGCCAAATTTTGGTTCTAATCCAAGCGGTATGCTAACAAACATAAAAAAAACTGAAGGTGGCTATATATTAAATGGTAGCAAGATGTGGATTACTAATGGAACCATTGCAGATATAGCTATAGTTTGGGCCAAGGACGAAGAAGGGGTGGTAAGAGGAATCGTGGTTGATACAAAATCAGAAGGATTTTCCGCTCCCATTCAAAAGGGAAAGTGGTCGCTAAGGGCATCGATTACTTCTGAGCTTGTTTTTGATAATGTTTTCGTGCCTGAAGAGAATCTACTCCCCAATGTTAAAGGCTTGAAGGGGCCGCTTGGCTGTTTAAACCAGGCTAGGTTTGGTATTGGATGGGGAGCTCTAGGAGTTTCAATGGAGCTGCTAGAGGTTGCAGTTGAATATAGCAAACAGCGAGTTATGTTTGACAAGCCAATAGGATCCTTCCAACTTATTCAGGATAAACTTGTTTGGATGTTGAATGAAATAACAAAGGCCCAACTACTAGCACTGCATGTTGGGAAAAATAAAGATGATGGCTCATTGAAGCATCAACAAGTTTCAATGATAAAGAGAAACAATGTTTGGTGCGCTAGAGAGTGTGCTAAGTTGGCCAGAGAAATTTTAGGGGCAAATGGTATAACTGATGATTACCCTATAATGAGACATATGATGAATATTGAGAGTGTGTATACCTATGAAGGAACTAATGAAATGCACACGCTAATACTTGGGCAGGATTTAACAGACATTCCAGCCTTTAAGTAAAAAATGAGCTTAAAGAGATGATAGTAGACGTTTTAATGCCAAAAATGGGTGAGTCCATCACTGAAGGAACCATTATCATATGGAAAAAGAAAGTTGGCGAAACTATATCAAAAGATGAAACCCTTTTGGAAATTTCAACTGACAAGGTTGATTCAGAGATTCCATGTCCAACTGCTGGAAAAGTACTTGAGCTTTTATATGATGTTAATGATACAGTTGAGGTAAATACTGTTATAGCTAAAATAGCAACAGAGGAGTCAGACGTTCTAGATGAGAAGCCTGGAAAAAATGGCGTTGATGTTGAGAAAGAGGCATCTAAATCCGTAGAAAAAAATGAAATAGATTTGCCTTCAACTTCAAAACATGAAGCTATAGCAAACAAAGATCCTGTAGGTAGAGTGTTTTACTCACCACTTGTAAAAAGTATTGCCAACAAAGAAGGTGTTTCACTTGATGAGCTTTCATCAATTAATGGTTCTGGCGCAGGAGGTAGGGTTAATAAGCAGGATATTCTAAACTTTATAAGCTCAAGAGCCAAAACTATTGATTCTGTTGATACGGTAGGAACAGGAGTTGAGATTAAAGGATCTACTGAGTTAAGAAACTCTGTTGAAAAAATGGATAGAGTTAGAGCTAAGATTGCAGATCATATGGTAAAATCAAAAGATATTTCTGCTCATGTATATTCAACTTGCGAAGTTGATGTAACTAATATTGTAAATCTTAGAAACAGAAAGAAAGAGGCATTTTTAAACAAAAACAAAATAAAGCTTACATATACTCCTATTATAGTATCTGCATGTATTAAGGCTATACAAGAGTTTCCTCTTATGAATGCTTCAATTGATGGAACAGATATTGTTCATCACCAAAATGTAAACGTTGGCGTTGCAGTTGCCCTTCCGGATAATAATCTTATTGTTCCAGTCATAAAATGCGCCGAAGAAAAAAATTTTCTAGGTCTATCTCGAAGTGTAGACTCTTACGCAAAAAAGGCTAGATCGAATTNNCTAGAGGCTNATGATATTTTTGGATCTACGTTTACTGTTACGAATCCAGGTATTTTTGGAGGCCTTTTTGGAATGCCTATAATTAATCAGCCAAATGTTGGAATNCTATCAGTTGGNTCCATAGAAAAAAGACCTGTTGTTAAGGAAACAAGGTATGGAGACGCTGTTTTTGTTAGGCATATGCTTTATCTTACCCTTGGTTACGANCACAGACTTATAGATGGTGCATATGGCACAAAGTTTCTATCAAGAGTAAAGCAGATCNTAGAAGAATACAGNCAAGATGAGATTGTCGTATAGGCCCTTCTTTTAAAAGCTNTAATTTAATTATTTNTANTCAGANAAGGCTTACTTCTTNTTGAAGAAGNTNTTAAGGTNGGTNCTGGTCTTGCCNTNTTCATGAAGAAATATTAAAACAGCTGTAAGTATAATGCTTGANAGGACAACTCCATTGACTACAGGTAAAATACTTAGAAAATCATGTTCCAAGCTTGGAGCTAGATGCATATGAAGAGGAATTTGAGCGAGAACTGCAGTGGCAAGTCCTCTTGGTATAATAAATGCTAAAAGCCCTAAATCTCTTATAGATTCAGATGTTGACATTATAGGCTTCACAACAACCAACCTTATCAAGAAAATAATAAGTGTTAAAATGAACCCAGAAAGAAGAAGTGGGAAGTGCGAGAACTGAATTGAAATGCCTAGATAGACAAAGAAAAAAGTTTTTACCAAGAAGATAATTTCAGAAAATAGTTTCTTTTCAATGACTGTAAACTCACTCATTCTTGAGGTGCCAAACCTTTTTATAATATCAACTGGAATCTTACTAGAGTTTGAAAGCGTTAGTCCGAATACTAGAACCGCAAAGGGTCCGTTAAATCCAAAGAGCTCACATACTCCGTAAAGAATAAATATGAATGCTAGAGTAGAAGTCAGCGAGTTTGGAAATTTTCTTATCTTCTCTAGTAAGATAGACCAAATTATAGCACCTGCAAATCCAACTACAAATGAAATAAATACAATCGAGATTAGATTGGTGCCAATAAACTTAATTACTGATATTCCTCCTGCCTTTGCTACCTCTAAAATACCAATGGCAAGAATAATACTGATTACATCGGTTATAGCAGATTCAAGTACTGATATATTTTGCAGTCTCTCGCTGATTTTAAGGCTGTAAACAATCGGCACTAAAACAGCTGGAGATATGCAAGAGATGATACTAGCCCCATAGACAGATGCAATAATTCCAGTTCCAATAACATAGTGGAAGAAAAGAAAGGCAAGGCACAGGGTAGAAAAAAAGGTGACAAAGGAAAGAAGAAGGCACTTTTTTATACCTTTTTTAAGAATATCAAAAGAAAGATGGCTTCCACCTTGGAAAAGTATCAGCGCAAGGGCAATGGAACTTAGAATTGACCCTGACAGACCAAAAACTTCAGGCTTATAGCCAAAAAGAGAGAATAAGATGCCTATAAATATAAGTGGCAGTACATCTGGCATCTTAGTTTTTTCAAAGATTGAAGAGAAGAAGTGGGCCAAAAAAATTATAAGGCCAACAGAGAGTACTAAGGTTCCAGTTCCTTCCATTTAAAATTTTCCTTTCATGTGGTTAAATTCTTCTAATTGTAGGATAGGCAAAGTCAAGCTTTGGGTTTTTGTCAAATTCCTTCAATATATCCTCCCAAATTAACTCCTCACTGTTCCTTCTGTTGTTTGGAAGGCAAAGATACCTAATAGTAAGGTTTACACCTGAATCCTTTACATTGGTATAAACCTCCGGGGACAGTTGAGGTTTAAATATCATAAATTTTTTGCTAGCCTTTCTTACCTTTTCAGCTGCTGATTTTTTAAGGTGAGCTGCATGTTTGTCAATGGTTTTTTTTAGGAACTCCTTACACAGCTTCCAGTCGCTTTCAAATGTTATTAGTACTGGAATCTCATTCCAAATATACTCAAAGCCCTTTCCGTAGTTTGCAAGAGATTGGTTGAACACCTGGCTGTTGGGTATATGAATAATTCTTCCTGTTGGCTGGTCAGCCTCAACCCAATTACCAATTTCCATAATGGTAAACTTGAATATATTTATATCAATTACGTCCCCTGAGTGTTCACCTAGTTGTATTCTATCTCCAACTTCTAAAGGAGACCTCCAGAGGATAAACATCCAACCTCCAACATTTGCGATAGGGTCTTTCAGGGCAATGGCTATACCTGCTGAAACAAGTCCCAAGTAGGTTACAATAGATTGGACTCCGTCAAACCATATTTGACCTATGACGAATAGGGCAAGGACAAAGGTAGAGTAGCCTGTTATTTTCTGCCAGTTGTACCGCTCTTTAACGTCCTTAATCTTACTGATAAGGAAGGCAATAATTATCTTACGTATGAGCACAAAGGAAAGTACAGCAACAATGGATGCAATAATTTTAACTTGTATAGAAGAATATCCAAATAGCTTTGTTAGCCAGTCAAATGATAAGGTCATAGTTGTTTTTCCTTTTTGTATAATCTCTCAAAGTTAATGCTAAGCAGCGAAACACATGAAACAATAAAAATTAGTTGTAGTGAGCTAGCAAATAAAAAGATGTTGTTAATTGATCCATGGCTTGCACCCGCAAAAAATAGCAGTATAAAAAGCAAGATAAAATACAGTTGTAAAGACATTAAATATGATAGCGCAATAGCAATCCATCTGTGGCCAATATTTGTAATTAGTATTGAATTTAACATAAAGGAGGCAAGAAGTCTAATGAAGAAAAAGTCAATAAGGTAAAAAATTATGTTCATATTAGATAATGTAGAGATCATTGTGCTAAATCGATTTATTGGCAGAGGCCAGAAAATATATACATTTTCTGAACTTAGTATTAAGTCAAGTACAACATGGAGAAGCATGCCAATAGCTAGGCCCTTTCCAACTTGCCTGTAGATAGAATTTTTTTTGTATTCCGATAAAGCAAAAAGACTTAGAGTTAGAATAGATATAGTAAAAACACTGTGGCTCCATGAGCTGGTTGATCCCTCAATATCAAGCAACAAGAAAAGAGGAAGAAGTAAAATGTCGATTGATGGTATAATAGCACCTGTAGCAATGGAAGAGTGTATGTATCTTTGTGGTTTAAAATAGCTGGAAAGTTTGAAGCCTAAAAGTGCGTAGATACCAGTAAAAGCCATATATTAAAATTAACATTTTATGTCTATAGAACCAATATTAAATGTTAACATCAATAATTATAAGTTTTGTATTATAGTTGATGGAACAAGAACAAATAAAGCTTGAAATAGAGAAATGTTTCATAAAAGCAATGTCATTTTGTCCAAAAGAACCACTCTACTGGAGGCAGCATCCCATTAGAGTTATTCAGGCTGTAAAGTCTATTATTGGTATAGATCTAAGCGGTTCTAATACAAGAATTCTCAATTGGTTAGTTAGCTATTGTGATGAGCTTGTCCAAAATGAAATTCAAATACCTAAAAAGAAGCAGGTTGCACATCTAGCGCTTGAAGATCTAAAGACTAGCCTTATAGAGAAAGACAAAGATGCCTCGATCAAATTCTTGTCAGACATTCTTACCTATAGCGATGGTAGGCACATCCTTGAATTCCTGTTGGAGATAAGTTTGATGCAGAGAGGTGAGTCTATGCTTTTTGTATGGTCAGCTATAAGAATGAATCTTTTTCTTTCTTCTAAGTTTGCAGATAGAATTCTTCTTCTATGTGGTCATGCCATTCTATCATGCGACTTCTATAGTACAAGTGATGCTGCAATTGAAAGTCATTCATATTTAGGTAGATCCTGGAGAAGTTTTGAAGAAGGATGCATGCTTGATGAGATTTCTAGAGAGAGTCTCGTAAGAGAATCCAGTATACAGATGAATGTAAATACTTTTGTAAATTCTTGTATGCCCATTGAAAAAGTTAGTTTAAAGAAGTCAAACTCAAAGATTTGGAGGCATGCATCAAATGATAGAAAGTGGATATCATCCTTTATCAATAGCGATTGCGAACTTAATCCTCAAAATATTTTACTTTTAGATGCGACAAGAACTCTGTACAAAAACAATCCAAAAATGGACAAAAGTCAGTTGCTTCTTCAACTAGATAGAAGCATGGCGGAGGTTGCATGTTAGATAGACTTGGCAGGTGGAAGATTCATGTGCTAGAAACAGGAGACTTTCGACTCGATGGCGGGGCGATGATGGGCTCGGTTCCAAAAGTTCTTTGGTCTAAAACCAATCCACCTGATAAGCTTAACAGGATTGATCTGTCGCTTAGATGTCTTCTGCTTGTTGATGGCGATAGAAAGGTTTTAGTAGAGACGGGTATGGGGAATAAGTTTGATGAAAAGTTTGGAGATATGTTCTGTATAAAGCAGAGTGACAATCCGCTTACTGACAGTCTTGAAAAGATTGGATATACAACAGAGGATATAACTGATGTAGTACTAACGCATTTGCACTTTGATCACTCAGGAGGTGCGACTGTTAAGAATTTTAAAGGTGAGGTTGTGCCAATGTTTGAAAAAGCAACGTACCATATTTCTCTTTCAAACTGGAGCGCAGGTATGTCTCCAAGCCCAAGAGACAGAGCGAGCTACCTCAAGATAAACTTCGAGCCTCTTGAGAAGCATGGCGTACTTCAACTAGTTTCTGATAATGCAGAAATTCTTGATGGAATTTCTACTTACAGCGTAAATGGGCATACTACAGGCCAGCAACTTGTAAAGGTAAGCGATCAAGACGAAACACTCGTTTTTTGCTCTGATTTAATTCCTCTTAGGTCACATCTCAAGCTTCCATGGATCATGGGCTACGATCTAAATGCAGCTCTGTCTTTATCAGAAAAAACAGAGTTTCTTCAGAAAGCCTGTGCCAATGACTGGTGGCTATTTTTCTACCACGATCCAAAGACAGTTGCAGTAAAGATTGAAAAGGATGAAAAATATTACAAGGTAAAGCAGGAGGTAATGAGGTGAAAAGTCCTGAAGACCTAATTAGAAGCGGTATATCTTCATTTAACAAGGGAGAGTTTTACGATGCTCACGAATACCTAGAAGATGCCTGGTCAGACTATAGGCTATCAGATGCCAAGCTTATTCAGGGACTTATACAGCTTGCTGTAGGCTACTTCCACATTACAAATCTAAACATAAATGGAGCTCGTGGTTTGTTCAAGAAGTGTATTCCCAAGCTAGAGCTCTTCAAGAAGAATCACAGAGGTATTAATGTACAAGAGGTTCTTGAGGTTGCAAGAAAAGCTTATGAAAACGTTATTTCAATTGAAGACGTTAAGGACTTTGATTGGACAATTGTTCCACGCATTGAGTATGGAGGTGAGGTTGTTTAGAGTTCTTCTTTATAGTGATGATCCTCAGTTTTGCATGAAGATGGTGGCGGAGTGTGAAAGGCTAGGTTTTCAGATTAGACTGGTTGATTATCTAGAGGAAATAAAAGAGCAGTACGAGATCGTTGCTGTTGACGTTGGTAGCGACTTCAAAAAGACTAGATATATTTCAAAGGCCAAAGAAACGTTTAGAGTTCCTATCTTTGCGATAACAAACAAGATGAACAGCAAGCTCCAGGCCAAGTGCAACGATGATGGAGCAAGTCTGACGTTTGAGAAGAAGATATTTATCCAAAGCCTTCACAGCATTAAGAGCCACGTAGAGAATGCCTAGAGAGAGTTTGTCAAATAAACGCATTAGAATGGAAAGCATTGTAAATAGGCTGAAATCGCTCTATCCTAATTCTAAGTGTTCTTTGAACTATGATTCAGCGTTTCAACTTCTTGTGGCCACCATTTTATCGGCTCAGTGCACAGATGAAAGGGTAAACAAGGTTACCAGCGTAATGTTCAAAAAATATCCAGATGCAAAGGCGTTTTCTAAGTTATCAGTTAAAGAAATAGCCAAGGAAATATATTCTACAGGCTTTTATAACAATAAGAGTAAAAACATTAAGGCCATGTCGGACATCGTTATGGAGAAATATTATGGAGAGGTTCCAGGTAACATGGATGAGCTTGTTGTGCTTCCTGGAGTGGGAAGGAAGACTGCAAATGTTGTACTTGGAAACTATTTTAATATTCCAGGAATGGTTGTTGATACCCATGTAACAAGGATCACCAATCTCCTTGGTTTTGTCAAATCAAGAAACGCAGTGGTTATTGAAAGAGAGATGGAAAAGGTTGTTGATCGTAGCGATTGGACAATTTTCTCTCATCTTTTGATTGATCACGGAAGAGCCATATGTGTTGCGAATAGGCCAGATTGTACTTCATGCGATCTCAGTGATCTTTGCGCTTCATCTATAGCTTAGTTTTATGACTGATCTCACAACTTTAAATCGAAGCTGGGTGGGTAGTTTAACTAACCTTTCTCCAGGAAAGGGGTATTGGTTTAAGGCGGACTGTGCAGCGAATCTAAGCTATCAGTGTTCAGAATATTTAGAGCCTATGAAAAGAACTGCGGCAGTTGAAAAAGAAAAGCTTTATGTAAAGTCTTCAGAGCAAAGCTTCTAGTTCTTTGAAAGTATTGAGAGGATAGAGGTTGGAGATCGAATAGATGCCTATAATGGGTATGTTTTAGTTGGATCTATAGAATGGGTTGGCCCATATACAGATGTCCCTGTAATGGGAAAGGATATAAAGGCCACCACAGCTCTTTACTGTACTCAAGGATATGTTCCTAGCTTTAAGGTTGTTAAGCGAAGTGGAGGGGTTTATGACATAGCTGGAGCCGTGCCAACTTGGGGCCGTAATGAAATGTACATGGTAGAGGTAATGAGCGTGTTAGAAGCTCCAACATCGTTTGCTCTTTTGAACGCCTGCCTAAACCCGTTCAATCCAATCACAACCATCAGCTTTTCTGTGCCCATATAGTCTAATGTATTACTTGAGGTGTATGGCATAAATTAAATGAATACAAGCAAGTTAAAATATTAAAGCTGGTTATCATAGTGCAAGCTGGAATGCAGCCGGGAGGGCAAGCGGTATATATCTGGTTCGCATGAGCGCTGGAGCGTTCAACTTTACCCAAAAAATAATGCTTTTAAAGTAGAGTGAGATAACCATAATTAAAGCTATTTAAAGTCTACATATTGCAGTAATTTTTAATGTGGATACTAGTAAAATAAGAAACTTTTGCATCATTGCCCATATTGATCACGGCAAGTCTACCCTTGCAGATAGAATGCTTGAAATTACTTCAACTCTTAGCTCTGATCAGATGCAGAGCCAGGTACTGGATGACATGGATCTTGAAAGAGAGAGAGGTATTACGATAAAGTCTCATCCAATACAAATGAGTTACAAGCATACTGATGGCGTTTCATATACCTTTAATTTAATTGATACCCCAGGGCACGTTGACTTTACTTATGAGGTTTCAAGGAGTATGGCTGCATGCGAAGGTGCGCTCCTTATTATTGATGCTTCACAAGGCGTTGAAGCTCAAACTGTAAGCAACGCATACATGGCCATTGACTCAAATTTGGATATTATACCAGTTATAAATAAAATTGATATGCCCAACGCAGATATTGAGTCTGCAACTAAACAGACAGTAGAGCTTTTAGGGTGCGATGAAAGTGAAGTGATTTCAATTAGTGCAAAGTCTTCAATCAATATTGAGCAGGTTTTTGATGCTATTATAAATAGGATATCACCCCCTAAAGATCCTGGAATAGATAAGACAAGAGCATTGATTTTTGACTCTAACTTTGATCAGTTTAGAGGAGTGATACCATATGTTAGAGTAATGGATGGCTATATAGAAAAAGGTATGACCTGTCAGTACTTTGCATCAAGTTCTGTTCATGAAATTACAGAAGTTGGAATTCTTAAAATGAAAAAAATGCCTGTAAAACGTTTAAATCCAGGTGATGTAGGGTACATAGTGGCTAGTATAAAAAAAGTATCAGAGATAGAGGTTGGAGATACTTTAACGGTCAAAGAAAACAAGGCAACAGAACCGCTTCCTGGGTACAAACCAATAAAGCCAACAGTATTTAGTGGGATGTATCCTATTGATTCAAATGATTATGAGAATCTAAGAGTTAGCTTGAACAAGCTTAAACTTAATGACTCAGCCCTAACTTATGAGCCAAATACATCTGTAGCATTAGGATTTGGTTTTAGGTGTGGCTTCCTAGGCCCTCTTCATATGGAGATTGTTCAGGAGCGGCTAGAGCGAGAATTTAACATGAATCTTATTACCACAGCTCCCAATGTAGGATACAGAGTTATTACAAATGATAATGAAGAAATTGTGATTAACATGCCATCTGAAATGC
>NHIV01000066.1 GCA_002170735.1 bacterium TMED198
AATATCTTCTGAACCACTTGTTTCAGCTTTTTATGTAGGTGAAGATTTAGCTTCAACTGAAACTTTATTTAATAGCGATTTCTCAGGTGGTGGAAGTTCATCAATATGCGACTGGCAACAAAACACAGACTTTAGGAACACTGTTGAATCAATAGGCCTGCTTCCTCAGGGAGACTATTCTCTAACACTTACTTTGTACCCTCAGAATACAGCTCCATCAGAAGAGGGCGCAGTAGAGTGGTGCAACTTTGGCTCAAATCCATCTGTTACAGAAGTTCTGAGTAATAATCTAGTTAGTACCATTGAGCTGACTGAACCCCCTGAGCTTGCAAATGTTTCTGAAATGTACCCTTGGTTTAGATGGTACTCTCCAGGCTTTAGGCAAGGTGTAAACATAAATTATAGACTAATTGTTTCACAATACAATCCCTTGCTCCATGGTAGCAGGCTAGATGCAATTAATGACTTACAGCTTCGCTATTTTGATTCAAAATGGGACTACCCAGGTTTGAGTAATATTTTGGAGAGTGGAGATAGTCAACAGATTAGTGTTAAATTCCCATCAGGTGATAGGGATCTTGCCTGTGGATATGAATATGTTTGGCGTGTCCAAGCCAGGGAAACAATTGCAAATGAAACACCTATTTGGGGATGGGAAGAAGGGAGTGGAGAAATCTACAGCCCCCCACAATCTTTTTACTTTGGCTCAAAAATAACTGCAGATAATGTTTTTTCTCCACCTACTTCAGCAAGCGCAATAAATACTATTCTCCCAGTTTTTAACCTCGAATCAGTTTGGTGTGCTTCAGAATATGAAATATGGGTAAGCAATAGTGATGATCCGGAAGTTGAGAACCCTATTTGGCAGAGTGATGCACTCCCTAATCCACAAGTCGCGTACCCAGATGATGCAATTTCACTTAAACCAGGGGAGCGGTACTTTTGGAAAATTAGATTAAACCCTGATGACCCCTCCCCTTGGAGTGAAATTTTTTCTTTTAATACCGAGTTTTTAGACTTGTCTCAACCATCAGATGGAGAAATATTAGAAACAGTTTTACCCTCGTTCATGGTTACAGCTCCAAATGGAATTGCTAGTTATGAATTAAGGATCAGTGATAGCAATGATCCTATGGTTGAATCTGCAAACATATTTAGTAAAGAAGTTGTCAATTTCCCATATGAGTTCCCTTCTAGTTCTGATATTGGGCTACTAGCTGATGAAGCCTACTTTTGGAAAGTAGTAGCACTTAATAAATCAGGAAATATAATAGGGGATATTGATGATTACAATGATGTAAAGCAATTTAAAATTGGAAAAATTAATTTATCCACCCCAGCTGATAATATGGCCAGCGCTCCAATCAATCCTTTCTTTGATTGGGATGGCCCAACATTTAGTAATTATAAATTTTATTTAGATGATGATATATCGTTTGACAGCCCAATTCTTTCTCAAGTAGTTGGAACTAATTCATTTTTGCAATACCCTGAAAATTTAGAGCCAAGCACAGCTTATTACTGGAAAATTCAAGCAGTCGATGAGTTTGGAAATACAGGAAGGAACTCTTCAGTTAATATGTTTACAACAGGTGAAGGCATGCAATCTGATCAAGTTCTTAATTTAAACCAACAGATTGATTTTGATGTTGAAGTGCTAGTTGAAAACAATGAGCCTACTATAGTAATTACATTGGCTGTAGAATTAGAAAATACAAATGAGTACTTGGCTGTTATTTCAGAAAATGCTTCATTTAGTCAAAGCCAAGAGTATGAAATACCATTCGGTGTTCTAAACTTTAAAGCGGATGATTGGTCAAAAACTTATTATATAAAAATTAAAACTAATAGCGGGGATCTATCTGATGTTGTTCAGGTACTTTCTCCAGACTTTCCGGGGTCAGATGAGCAGGTTGCAATTGATGTAGGCTTAGAATCAGGAAGTCTTCAACCTCAAATTTCAATATCACAATCAGTAACTGGATCATTAAGGTATTTTATAAAAGTTTCTTCATCAAATGATTTTTCAAGCTTACTATTTACACAATTCTTAAATGAATCAGATATTTTGATATATCCAACTGATGCACCTTCTTTTGAATTTGGTCAAACCTACTATATCCAATGTAGCGCAAACATTGATTTAAATGATGATGCATCAGTTCATGGTCTACCTTCAGAAGTATTTGTATTATTTATTCCTAATATAGTGCCACCAGTTGGAGATGCCAATTCATTCAGCTGGAGCAAGACAGTTCCAGAATCAGATGCCTTTCAGTTTCAGATTTCATTTGTAGAAGATTTTACAACAATTGAGTACAATCAAGATGGTTTAAGCTCAAAATCTATAGATTTTAACACATCTGATTTAGAGCCAGGTACTTCATACTATTGGAGGGTTAGGGGTGTAGATGATGGAGGAAATCCATTTGGAAGCTGGAGCAGTCCGATGTATTTTGAAACGGAGGGAGAATCAGCCTTGGTCAGTGAAGGGGTAAATGTTGAAGAAGTTCAGGTTGAAATTGAATCACCTTCTGATGGCGAGGAAGTTACTTCAACTAATCCAGTCTTCTCTTGGAAAGAAGTTGTCGATGCAGAAAAATATGAAATTGTTGTATCAAAAGATAGTGAGTTTAATGAGATTATGTGGTTAAATCAGAACATTGCCTTAACATCTGTAGAATATCCCACTTCTGGAGCAGCGTCATTAGAATCAGGAGTTAAGTATTTTTGGAGGGTACGAGCCTTCTTTGGTGAGCTTAGTGTCAGTCAATACAGTCCTGCATTTTCATTTATAGCTACAAATGATAACACTCCAGTATTAACGGGCCCTCTCTCACAGTCAGAATCAATTCTTCCATTTTTTTCTTGGGATAGAGTTAAGGACGCTGAAAAGTATCTTCTAGTTATAAGCTCAAACGAAGGAATGTCTGCAATTATTTTAGAAAAAAATGATATTTCTGATGTACAGTTTCAGTATTCATCTAGTCTAGCTCCACTAGAATATTCATCAACCTATTATTGGACAGTTACTGCATTGGATATTGATTTGCAGCCAATTGGTAATGCTAGTTCAGTTGGAAGTTTTACAACTCCAACTGGTGAGATAGAGCTTGAATTTAATTATGGAGAGGATTAAGGTTGAAGCAGCTGTGTAAAATTTTGTTATTGATATTTCTATCAACAATGGTTGTCAATAAAAAAGTTGTTGCTGCGATTGCAAACCTAAAAGGCAAAGCGTTGGTTAAGCCTGTAGGAACAAGAAAATTTTCAGCTGCCTATAAAGGCCAAATGATTAAAAATGGAGATGTTATAAAAACTCCAAAAAAAGTTTTCATGTCAATCGTATTCCTTGATGGATCTAATATTAAGATTCAGCAAGAAACAGAGTTAAGAGTAACAAGCTATAGACGTACTGCAAAAGAGCTTGCAACAACACTAGATCTTGCAAGGGGTGAAGCTTATAGCGATATAGCGAGTCAAGGATCAGATGGAGAGTTTACTGTAAAAACACCAACGGCTGTTGCCGCAGTGAAGGGCACAGAATTGAACGTAGATTTTAATGAGGACTCAGAAGAAACCTCACTTGTTGTGACAGAAGGATCAGTTGAATTTTATAATCCGGAGTTTCCTGATCAAGCTCAATCAGTTGGTGCTGGAGAGGGGTCTACAATAGAAGTTGGGCAAGAGGCTCCATCAGAACCTGAAGAGGTGCCTGAGGATGAGCTTCCAACATGGCAGAATGATATCGCTCCTGAATATGGATTTGTTCTTAAGCCAGATAAAACATCTAGACAGCCTGTCAACCAAGTTATTAAAGTTTCAGTAGGGGTAATTAGTGCATCAACTAAGGAGGACAATAATACCTTTCAGGGTTCAGCAACCTTCAATGCGGAGTCAGAAAATTTATTGGTCTCTGCAGATAAATCATCGTGGTCTTCATCAGCCTCTGTTGGGATAGAAAATGGCAAGGGTTTATTTTATTTAAAAGGAGCGGCGGAAGGAACTTACAATGTAGTAGGAGCATCAGATGAGTTTGAATCAGCAAAGGTTTCGGTTGACTATTTCCAATCACAATCACAGAAGAAAAAGTTTCAAGATAAGTTTACAGATATAGTTACAGCAAAAGGAAGAACTGGCATTGTAGATGCAATAGGAAATAAATCGCTTAAATCATCAAAGATTACCTCAGGTCAAGGAAATATTGATGATATACTTCAAAAGCTCGAGTCAGGAGAATATGAAATAATTGAGGCTGAGCCAATTACAAATTCTGATGGATCTGTTACAGTCAAGATCAAGGCGAAGCCAAAAAAATAATATGAAAAAAAACTTATATTTACACACATATATATTGTTTAGCATTCTGTTGAGTCAAAATGATGGCACTCCACCTAATTTAATACCCATTTCTTCTTCAAGTGATTATTATCAAGGTAGTGATATAATGATTGAGTCTTTTGTTGAGGATCAGTCTGATATAAGAGATGTTCTTCTATTCTATAGATTTGAAAAATCAGATAGAACATTTCAAGTTGTAAGTATGAGCTCTTTCAGCAATGTATATCAAGGAACAATACCTGCCAATGAAGTGAATAATGAAAAGTTTGAGTACTATGTAATGGCAATAGATGAGTTTGGAAATCAAGCAACCTGGCCAGATCAGAGCCTGTATGATCCTAATGTTTATATGTTATCTGATTCAGACATAAAAGATGAGAGTGATTTAAATAAGAAGATTGAATCAAAAGTTGAAGTTAATTTAATTAGTCCAGCAAAATTAGTTCCATATGAAGAAGGTGTGTCACTTGTGATGGTATCAATATACGATCCTGATCTAGAGATTAATCTTGATGATCTAAAGATTGTTATTGATAAAAAGAATGTGACAAGTTCAAGCATAGTATCAACTGAGATGGTAACTTTTGTTCCTCAAAATTTACTCAGTCCTGGCGAGCATTCCATAGAGTTGATAGTGCCATCAAGTGAAATTCATGAAATTTTAACCTTTAGAGTGCTTGATCAGGTTGTTTCCCAAGATGCTAGCTCTATTTTTACTAGCTTGAGGGAAGACTACAATCTGAAGGGCAATCTATCATGGAATGCTGACTTTGATGAATCAGTCTCAAGACCTGATGATGTACATAAACTTAACATAACATCAAAGTTTAACGTTGGAGACTATAAGTTCTCAGTATCAGGTTTGTTTAACACACATATTATTGATAGGGATGCACTATCTAATCTTAAGAACAACCAAGATATTGATAGAACAAAGTTTATTATGAGCTCACCTTGGCTTGATTTTAAATATGGCGACTTCACTCCAGACTTTTCGAATCTAACACTAAAAGGTACAAGAGTAAGAGGTTTGTTTACCAAGTTAAAACTTGGATTTATTAATTTAACATTTGTAGATGGAGAAACAAAAAATCTAATAAAAGGTGAAACGTCATCAATTTTTTTAGAAGAATCACTTACCCAATCTAAAATAGATAGTTTAGTTAGCTTAGGTTATACAGGACTAGGCAATGGTGTCTACGATCCAGGCGAAGATTTTATTGATTGCGCAGATTTTGATTCCAATATATGTGAAGGTGATGATAATTGGGAAGATGGTTATGGCAATGGTGTCTACGATTTTGGCGAAAAATTTACTGACTTATTTTCAGAGTATAGTTTACACCAAAGAGGCACAACTCAAAGAAAATTAACTGGATTAAGATCCCAGCTTAATTTGTTCGACACTTTTACATGGGGCATAAGTGGCTTCACCTCATACGATGATTCAGAATCAATTCTAATACCAGATTATGCTCTTGATCAGTATGGTCTATATGGAAACCTTGTTGTGGGAAGTGATGTGGGGCTCTTTTTAAACAGCGGAAGAACTAGGCTAATTGCTGAGACGGCTATATCAGCCTACAACAACATTTTAGAGCCAAGTGATATCTTTACGGATACTCTTGGGATTGATATTTCAAATGTTGAAAATATTTTAGGGTTTCCTATTACCAATGATCTGATTGTTGGAGTTGGTGATGGTAGAGGATTGTCGATACCACTTCCTTCAGGCAATGGAGAGTGGGATGATGGAGAAGAATTTGTTGATTGTGGTATGATGAGTGGTGAATATAGAATATGCTCGGATGACCTTACAGAAACGTATATAGACACGAATGGTAATCAAGATTGGGATCCTGGAGAGGACTTCGACGATACAAATAATAATGGAATTTGGAACGATAGTTGGGAAAATGAAAATGGAGATATGCTTGGTAATGGAGTTTGGGACGAAGGGGAGGCCTTTGTAGATGATCCAATGAAGAATGTGGACTATATGAACTATCTAATAGAAGATATAATAAAACGAGGAACTTATAGGATTGAGTTTAGGACCCCAATCAACTACTTTGAATTTGCCAAGTTTGATATAGTTTCTGAGATGAAAAGAGTTCCGACAAACTTCTCAAGCTTAGGAAACTCAAGCATACAATCAG
This sequence comes from bacterium TMED198, assembly GCA_002170735.1. Lineage (GTDB taxonomy): Bacteria > Fidelibacterota > Marinisomatia > SCGC-AAA003-L08 > D37C17 > TMED198. The sequence continues at coordinate 6,501 of NHIV01000066.1, forward strand.
ATATTATTAGCAATAAGTCAACTATAAAATCAAAATTTTTTAGAGATCAGATAAGCCTTAGCTTGGGCTTTGAAACTCAAGAAGACAATGTGAATGGTAAGACTCCACAAGAGAAGACAAAACCAGTAACCACTACATCAGATATCAATAGCATTGGAGTAGCTTTTAACATAACTGGATTTCCCAAAATCAGCTATGCATTTAGAAGTATGAAACGATTAGGGGAAAAAGTAGAGTCTCCTAAGTGGGATGAGGGTGAAGCTTTTATAGATTCTGGAGAAATGAATGGTATATGGAATGAAGGTGAAAGTTTTACTGATGACCCAATCAGCAGTGATAACTCTACAGCTACTCATACAATAAGCCCAACTTATAGACTTAAATTGGGGAGCCAAAGCTACAATCTAAGTGGCAATTTCATGCTGATGAAGTATGATGACAAAGAAAACGCGACACTGAATTTTTCAAATAATTCTTATTCTTTATCTGTAACGGCATCATACGCAATTCCTTTAACTTTATCTGCTAGTTTAGGGCTGTCATCTAATACTCCGGAAGATATAACACAAAGTCCAACTAATTTTACAGTGTTAAGTGGAAAGGCTTCGTATAAGTTTAGTCAGAATTTTAGTGCATTTTTTGGAACTAACTTTGTTGTTGGACTAAAAGATAAGAATGGTTACTATGATTCTGGAGAAATATANATTGATGATNATGAAGATGGTTCATGGAGTGAAGGAGAAGNTTTCCAAGATCAACCTTCAATNGATAACTTTAAATCAANCTATAAAGCNGGAATGCAGTANAGTATTAGTGAGAGTTTAAAGCTAACTTTTAGTCTTGACTATCTGATGTTCTCTGATAAATTAGATNCATCAAAAGATAAAGCTGAATTTAAATCTAAGCTTCAGTTTAAGTATCAGTTCTAGATTTATTAACTATTGTTATAGATTTTTTTAAAAGCGTCGAGTTAGGAATCAGGTGAATTTTTTCTTCGCTCTTAATAGTAGTATATCTTAAATCAATTGAATCTACCTCTCCCTCAATACCATCAACTGCAATAGAGTCTTGAGTTTTAAAAGGTTGATAAAGCAGAATTAAAACACCAGATATAATATTTGACAGACTATCTTTAAAGGCAAATCCCATAGCAAACCCTGTTAGTCCCAAGCCAGTAACCAACGCAGAAATATCAATACCTAAACTGCTAATTGATGTGATTAAACCAGAAATGATTATAATATTCTTTATTGTATTAGAGATCAGGGTTATAACTGAATCGTTATCAACCCTATCAAGAAAAACTTTAGTAGTTACTTTTTTAAATACTTTAGAAAGAATATAGAAGCAGATAAATATTATAATTGCTTCTAAAAAGCTTGCCAGTACCAAAAGTAAATCTATTCTAAAAAGATCATTTATTTTGTCTATAAACTTCATGGAGTAAAGTTAAAAATTATTTTAAGTTTTTTTATCCTTTTTTCTAGCAGCAGGAAATAAAACATTATTTAATATTAATCTATATCCAGGTGAGTTTGGATGCAATGAAAGCTCAGTGGGAGGATCTCCAACCATATGCTTGTAGTCCTCAGGGTCATGCCCACCAAGAAAAGTGAATGTTCCCTTTCCAACGGTACCATGAATATACTTGACCAAGTCTTGACCATCATCTCCAAGTATAGTAATATGCTTTTTTAAATATTTTCTATTGAATCCAGTTGTTTGACCCATAAATCCATTAATTGTATTTACATGACACTGTGTGAGCATAGTTGGAACTGGGTCCCACTTTGCAGAAAATTCAAACAAAGAAAAATAATCTGCTTCAGCAGATTTTGTGATTGGCCTATGACTAGAAGGAAAGTCAATTGTTGAGAATTCATAGATTAATGGGCTTGGGTATAGTTGGTAGTTCTCAAATGCAATTCCATTAGAAAAATCTAACTTCATTGCATAGGCTGGATCAACACCATCTCCATCATATACAGATTCTGCAATATCAACAGAGCTTGCTGCCAACGCAATATCAAATGAATCTGTAGCTGAACACATTGCAAACATAAATCCACCATTAACAATAAACTTTTTAATCTTTTGAGCTACATTTTTTTTTAATTCTGGAACAGAATTAAATCCAAACCTGCTAGCAGTTGATTTAAAATCATTTTCCATCTTCTTGTACCAAGAAGAATTTCTATAGTTTTTATAAAACTTTCCATACTGACCTGTAAAGTCTTCATGGTGGAGATGCAACCAATCATAATCATTTAGCTGACCTGTTAAGACTTCTTCATCAAATACCACATCATAATCAATTTCTGAGTATGTCAGGGCCAGAGTCACTGCATCATCCCAGGGTTGTTTGTCAGGAGGAGAGTACACAGCAATTTTAGGTGATTTTTCTAATAGTATAATATCCATATTATTTTCATCAATTGTAGCATAAATTGCTCCTAGCTGAGAAGTATTAATTCTTTCAAAATATACGCCCCTCAAAACAATCTCATTTATTATCTTATCAGATCCATCAAGTAAAAATGACCCCCCTCTATAGTTTAATAACCAATTTACATTATTCTTTAATTTTAGAGTCCAAAAGGCAATGCCATATGCCTTTAGGTGATCACTTTGCTTTGTATCCATGGGGATTAAAATTTTTTGGCAAAAAGTTATGTTTAACAAAAGTATAAATATAATTTTTTTAGTCATTAGCTTGCTATCTCCCTTAATCTTAATCTAATTGGATCGTAGTAAATACTTAATGGAAATTTTTCAATAAAATCTAAATAATTTTCAACAGCTTTACTTTTGTTATTAAGAATATAGTCATTTATTTCAGCCTGAAAAATTATAGCTTTCTCAGAGTAAAAGCTTTTTCCTTTAATTTTTTCAGCAATCTGCAACGCCTGATCATATTTCTCTTGTTTAAAGTATAAAAATGCTATCTGAAAACTAACTAAATCATTTATAATATCATTGCTGGTTTGACCAACACTTTTGAGTTTAGAAATTGCTTCTATTCTCTTGTTTTGCATTAGAAGAAACTGAGCACTAGAAAAGAGCTTTAGATCTTCTTGGTTTTTATCAAACAATTGAAGAATGCCAATTATATCAATTATATTATTATAGCTAGGGCTCTCCAACGTAAGTTCCTTTAAAATTTCTAATAAATTATTTTTCACATTATTAAAATCCATATTGTAAAAATTTATTTGATTTATTTTCATTTTAATTTGATGAGAGTAATCCAATGAACTATACTTAGATAATAAAGTTTGGGTAATTTCCAAGGCCTTAGCTAAGTGTCCCTTGGAAATTAAAACATCAACCTTAGATAGGTCTGCTTTCAATTTCATTTCTTTTTTAGGACTAATTTTTGATATAACATTAAATGCTTCATATGATTTATCGTAATCACCAAAAATTTTATAATTTATTTCAGCCAATCTATAGTTTGCTTCAATATTTGAAAAGTTGATTTGTATTGAATCATATAGCTCAATTGCTGTGTATAATTTTTTTGATTTTTGTTCATTTATTTTTGGGAAAGATTGGTTGAAAAAATAATTTGTTTCAAATAGCTTAGATGATATTAGACTATTATCAACTTTCATAGTTGATTTTTCAAAAATTTCAGCAAGAAGAAAAACTGCTCTATTTCGATTATCTTTGGAAGTTTTAAGATTAAGTATTTGGTTGATTATTTCTTGAGCAATAAGAAGTCGGTCATCATTGACTAATTCTTCAGCAAACTCTATCCACATTAGATCATTTTCAATATTTTTGATTATATCCCAAGAATTGTAATATTTTCCCTGTTTATAATAAAGATCTGAAAGTAAAAGTTTAGACTTTGGATTGTTACTGGACTGCTTAAGTATCTTTTCAAGGCTATTCATTAAATTTGTTTCGTTTGGGAATGTCATGAGTCTATCAGAAACAAAAGTATACTTTTTTGGATTGTGCTTTATAACTATTAAAAATTCTTTTAGTGCTAGTTCATAATTCATCTTTGTAATACTATGGATTGCAAGTTCAAATGCATAAAAATCTTTATAAGATTCCTCTAATCTTACTTCCCTGATCATATCTTTAGCTTGTTTGTCTCTGCCATTTGAAATATAAGTAAAAATTAATTTTTTTAGAAAAGATTCATTCAAACTAAATTGTTTAAATAACTTTTTCTTAAGATTCAAGGCTTTTGGATCATCCAACCAAAGATATACTTCAAGAAGATCTAATTTATAGATAGAGTTAGAGGGGTTTTTTTTAATTAAATCGATTGTTATACTTTCTAGTTCAGTTAGGCTATTGCTGTTTTTTAATATTTTTTTTAAGGGTTTATAATATTGATGGTTACTTGGATTATCACTAATTAGTTCCATGTAAAGTTTTTTTGCCCTTTTGATATTTCCAGACATTTCCATTCTCTTTGCATCTGTAAATCTTGGGTCAATTTTATTACCAGTTCCTGGCCAATTAGGTTGTGCTTTTGTCAATCCTAAAAGCAGNATAATTATTAAAGTATTATTCTTCATTTTCTATTTCGAGANTTTTAGGTTCNTGATATAGTTTATAAAAGTANTCCCTAGTTAAATCTTTATATTCTNAAGAAGTATTGTCTTCCATGGCCTTATCTAAAGATTGCATAATTAGATTATTTAANTGCCCTAGGTCTTCAGGCAAATCAGAGGGACTTCCACTNAATTCAATTACACTGGCTTCATTTGCTTTNCTCTTATCAGAGTAGTCTCTTTGTTCCATCGATTTTTGGTGGTCNAATAATCTTGATAGTATNCTNTTTTGTTTATCCTGNGTTTCTTTGTTGAATTNTCTATTNTTGAAATCCCTTATTACATCTTCCATNTCATCTTCTACTCTTGAAAGTCCATCTCCTGTTTGTTGGGGAAAGTCTTTCATCATTTGNGANAGTTGATTTTTTAATTGTTCTTGTTTTTNCTGTAGCTGTTGCATCAAATCAAGTTGTCCCATCATNCCCATCTTTCCAAGTTGCATGCTTGATTGATTTAAACCNTGNTGTTGATNCGATAATTGATTCATTTGCTCCATAAAGCTATCAAAGCCTGANGCTCCGCTACCCATGGCAATTTCATTTAATGCATCAAGTAGCATCTTTGCTATAGCATTTAATCCCTCAACAACTTTTATTTGTTCCTTCAAGGAAGACCTAATCGATTTTTGTTCTAAAGTAGAAATTGCTTTATCAATTGAAGATTTAGTCCTTCCTATAGCTTTTGCCATTTGTGGAGAAATATGGAAAGTTTTTTTTGAAAGAGATTCTATCTGATAAATAATTTTATTATTCATGCTTCTAATTGCTCCCTCTTTCAATAGCGTGGTCTTAAGATTTGGGCTTCTTGATTTAAGTTTTTTTGTTCTTTCATAAACTAGCTCTTGATCATTAGAAATATCAATTACACTATTAAGAAGAGTAATGATTTCATTAATTATTTCTTTAGATGTTTGCTCATTAAACTGCTTTTTAATATCATCAAATTCTTTAGCTAAATTATTTAACATCTTATTGGCCTCGCTTGAGTTATCCATTGATTCTTGTTTGTTATTTGCTTGCATTGATTCTCTAGCATTTTGCAATTTTACTTCTGTAGATGTTATTAGATTAGAATTTGAAATTTCCTTTAATTTTTCAGATAGTTCAGGTGTGAAGTCTTTAATTGCTTCCGAGGCCTCATTTGCTAATGATTTAATATCTTTAAACTTTTCTTCTTGAATTCTTTGCTCACCGGATAATGATTCTAAATTCAATGCATCATTATTAGTTAGGGAGTCTAAAATATCACTTTGACTCATGGCAATATCCTGCATGTTTTTTATTAGTTCATCTAGCTTCTGTTCTGCCATAGCCATTTTAAATAGGTTCATCATATCATCAATCTGTTCTTCTAAAACCTCTAAATTAAATTCAAAATTTTCCATCGCATCAAGCATTTTATTTGGGTCCATGCTATCAAGGGCTGATTGCATCTCTTCAAGTGCTTCTAAAATTTCAGGGGTAATAATTGATGATATCATATTTTGAAATTCTTCAAACTTCTTTAGTAGTTCATTGCTTACTAAATTATTTTCATTTGCTTGTTCTTCTAGTGTAGCCATCATTTTTTCAATATTTTCAAGTTCAGATATAACATTTTGCGCTTCTTCGATAGACTTTTCAATCTGTTGTTGATTGTCCCAGTCAACCTCATCGGATTTTAGTAGACTTTTTTTAACCTCTTCAACTGTGTTTTGAATGTTTTCCATGTTATCCTGAAGGGTGCTAAAGTTCTCATTGATGCTTTCTTCTTCATCTTCTAGCATTGAGAATAGATCCTCAAGTGTGGGGTAGTATGCTTTAAAAAGCTTTGATTGGCTAATGTTTGGTGATTTAGAATCACTTTTATTATCAGATGCATAAAAATAAAAATGGATTTCATCTCCAGGGCCTAAATTGTAGTTATTGAGTTTCCAGTCAAAACTTACTTCTTTATCTAAAGTCTGTTGGAGGTTTTTATAGATTGAGAATCTTTCTTCTTTAGGTTCATCATTAGAAAAAGAAGGTTTAAAAATTTTATAGCCTATCCAAATATCTTTCAATCCTAAGTCATCTGTAACTTGCAAGGATACTCTTAAAGTTCCCTCATCATTAATTTTAGTACTTTGTTCAGGGCTTAGAATTAAGATGCCTGGTGGCATATCTTTTTTTACAACAAATTTATACTTTGGAGGATATAAATTTGTTCGTCCATTGCTAAGAATAATAAACTCGCCTTCAAAAGTATTTTCAAGAATAAATGATAATTGTGCCTGTTCAGGGCTATCTATCAATCCAGAAATTTTTTGTTCTCCATGCTTCATTGTTAGGCTTTCTATTTGTTGATTGGACTTTATAGATGCGAAAATTTTGCTTCCCATGATTGCTTTAATTTCTGTTGCACCTCCATCAATCTTTTTATCATTAATTCCTGTATAATCTGGATATGAAACAATAAAATTAATATCAACTATTTTAGGCCTTTTTAGCAGGAAAATTGTATCGACAGATGAGGAAATTTCATCCCAAGGATTAAATATAGAATTTGAAGCAAAACTTGCCTGGTAGATTGTTGTATCAGTAGATGGTATAAATGAAAAAAAATACACCTCATTTTCTGATTCTAAGTATACACTCTCTTGTTTAGATAAGAATAGTTCAATTCTTTTTGGAATTTCTCCGATTCCTGCTACTGAAATTGATGCGGAGTCTCCTTCAATGACATATAAATTTTTTGATAATGAATATAGCTCAAATGGAGTTGGTGGCTTGAAGTGTTTCATTGGTGAAGCTAATCTTAAAGCTGATGATTTGAAGGTTGGGAAAAACAATAAGATAACTAATATTAAAATTAATATTAATGATTGATTGGAGAGTATATATTTACTTTGGCTACTAAAAATAGTTTTTGAATTTTTAGTTAGGTTTTTTGTTGTATCAATAACTGCTTTTTCAATCAGATCATTGCTAGTATTTAGATTTGTTGATTTTTTTTCTAAATCTATTGCATTGGTTAGATGGTCTTTATTTTTCAATAACTTACTTGAAAGTTTTTTACCTATATCATAACTACTTCCATTTCCTAATAGTTCTCTTGTATAAAAGATATATTTAAATATTTGAAAAATTATTAGATTGAAAAAGCTAAACAATCCAATTGTATATATGTTGATTCGATAAGGGCTTGAAAGAAAAAATAGTGCTTCAACAAACAATAAAAAAATCAAAATATAAGCACTTCTTTGCAAAATGAGGTTAATACTATAAAGAAAATTATTTTTAGCTATTTGAACTCTGTAGAAAGATATTAATTTGTTTAAGTCTTTATTCATTGTAGTAAATTAAAGAGAATAATATTAACCCCCATTTTTAAAGCATTGTTTCGTTTTTCTTGGCTAAGATTATGAACCTCTGAATTTTCCCAACCATCTCCTAAGTCTGATTCATAAGTGTATAGCAGTATTAAGCGCTCTTCATGAAATATGCCAAAGGCCTGAGGTCTTTTCCCATCGTGTTCATGGATTTTTGGAAGACCGTTTTCAAAATTATAATAGATATTAAAAATTTCATGAGATTCTGGTAGCTCTATCAATTTTTTATCAGGAAATACTTTTCCAATCTCTCTCCTAAATGGTTTATCTAGTCCATAGTTGTCATCCACATGCATAAATGCACCACTCATTAAATGCTCTCTAAGAAAATTTGCCTCTTTATTTGAAAGTTTGATATTTCCATGGCCTGTTAAGTATAAATAGGGACTCTTAAAAAACAGCTCATCACCAATTTTGCAAATTAATTCTTTTTCTTGCGCTGGAATGTCAGTATTAGAATTAAAAAAATTTAGTAGATTGGACAATGAACTTGGATCGCAGTACCAATCCCCTCCTCCATCATAGTGAACTCTTGCAATGGTGAAGTTATGATCTTCTGAGGCTCCCTTTAACAAACAAACTATCAATAATAATGTAAATAAGATATTTTTCATCTAGCTTAAAAATACTGAATTTTAATTTATTCTTCTATAAATTTGATAAGGTATATGCGCTATTTTTTAAGGATAATATTTTTTTTCTTTTTTATAAGTTTTACATTTTCTCAACAGAAGGATTGGAGTAGTACTACCTTTGACTACTATTGGAATAGAGCTGTTGGTCAAATGCAGTTTAGAGAGCCTGTGCAATCCTCTCCTTTTGAAATCAGATTTGGATACTATTCATATGGATCAAGCAGCTATTGGGATAGCCCTTTTTCTATTGGACAAGATTTAGATTACACTCCTCTTAATCTAGACTCTACAAATATAGATTTTAGTTCATTGTCTAACCCCTCAAATAGATCTGGACTACTGTTTGAATTAGATTTTTTTCGAATTAATGCTGGAAATAAGATTTATAAACAAAATTATTTAGATTTTCAAGTAGGCTTGGGATATAAATATTTTAATTTGTTAAATAGAGTTGAGCTGCCATCTTCATGGCAACAAGAAGAATTAATTGAAGAAAATGGAAGCTATTACTTTAGGCCAAAAATTCATGACTTCAATGTAAACTATACATTAGTTTTTCAACCATTAAATATTTTATTGCTTAGTTGGTATCATTCATTAGGATATTCAGCAGGATATATATATGAAACCGATTCAGATAGATCTTATTTATTTTCTGATGGCTTTAGTGAATCTTTTTCAGTTGGCATAAAGATTCCTATAAGCTCTGAGAGTGCAAACTATAATTTTATTTATGGCTTAGAGTACAAATGGAGCAGGAGCTATTTGCAAGGTAATATTTCTAGTGGCTTAACCCATCCAATTAATATTAAAGGTCTTGATGTTTATTCCAATGGATTCTTTCTTACTTTTGGGCTTTTATTTGGAGGCAATAAAACAAAGGGGGATAAAGCTTATGAGGAAATGCTAGATAAAAATTATGGAGATGCTTCAAGCCTATTTGAGACTTTCATGACAAATCATCCAAATCATAGCAAGCTTAATAGAGCACAGAAAATGTTAGAGTTTTGTAAATCTCAGATCCCATATGAAAATGTTATCAAAACAATCAATAATATCAATGATAATAATTTGGATCTAGCAATTAACAATCTTCGTATTGCAGAAGAATATGATGTGCCAGAGTTAGAAAGTGAGATAAATACAAGAAAAGATGAAATTGCTAGAATTTTAATAGACAGTCTTATGCAAAACGCAGATAAGATGCAATTTGGAGATGCTGAGCTAATAACTTCAAAGGCTTACAGCTTATCACCTAACAATATATTTGTGCAAAATATTCATTCTCAACTATATCTAAAAAAAGCAGATATTTTAATTGCAAATGGAGACTATTCATCAGCTTTTAATAGTTTGAGTTTAGCAATTTCAATTTATCCTGATAATATGAAGTTTTATAATAATAAAATAATGCAAATCTCAATGTTAATGATGGATGAAGTTAATGATGCGTTTAATAGTGGAAATTATATTGTAGCAATAAAATTATTGACGAAGATTTCAGAAATAAATCCAAGCTTGAGCGACAAGACTGAAAAGGCTATATCCAATCTAAAGCAGAAGCTTAGCAATAAAGAAACAAAGCATATTAATAAATTAATATCTTCTATGGCAGATAGATATAAGCAAGATAGGCAGGACCTGGAAATCAAGATTAATCTTGGGATGACCTATTATGAAGTTAGAGAAGCAATAGGTAGTCCAGATATTATTGATAAAATCAATCAATATGGAAGGGATTTTCAAATGTGGACATATTATATAGATGATAAAACAAAAAGATATTACTTTGAGGATCATTTATTAACTAAAATAGAATGAAAAAAATGGAGAAAAATTGATAAAAAGAAGTCATACATGTGGAGAGCTCTCTGAAAATAGCGTTGGTAAAAATGTTTCTCTTAATGGATGGATATCTAAGACTAGAAATCTTGGTAGTTTGATTTTTATTGATCTTAGAGATAGGTATGGAAAAACTCAAATTGTTTTTAGCGAAGAATCAAATAAGCAAAATTTTGATATAGCAAAATCACTGGGTTTGGAAGATGTGATTGGCATCAGAGGTATGGTTGTTAGAAGGCCTAACGAAGCCATTAATAAGGATATGTTGACAGGAAAAATTGATGTAGAAGTTGAGGGCCTAGTTGTATATAACGAATCAAAGCCACCTCCATTTGATATTAACAACAGAGATTCATCTATGGAAGAAAATAGATTAAAGTTTAGATATCTTGAGCTTAGAACTGCTGAGTTGCAACGAAATATGTTGGTAAGGCATCAGGCTTCTCTTCATGTTAGAAATTTTTTTTCCGAAAAAGATTTTCTTGAGATTGAGACTCCAATATTAATGAAATCTACTCCTGAGGGTGCTAGGGATTTTGTTGTGCCAAGCAGAATACATAAAGGCCGATTCTATGCTCTTCCTCAATCACCTCAAACTTATAAGCAACTCTTGATGGTTTCAGGTATGGATAAATATTTTCAAATAGTAAAATGTTTTAGAGATGAAGATTTTAGGGCAGACAGGCAGCCCGAGTTTACACAGATAGATATAGAGATGTCATTTGTTGATCAAGAAGAGATTATTGCTCTTGGAACCAGTTTGATAAAATCATTATGGAGTAAAATTTTGGATGTTGATCTTCCAGAAAAGTTCTTAGAACTTACTTACAGAGAATGTATTGATATGTATGGTTCAGATAAGCCAGATTTAAGGTTTGATATGAAATTATTTGATTTTTCAGATTATGTTAATAGTTCAGATTTTAAAACTTTTAAAGAAATTTTAAAAAATAAAGGATTGGTAAAGGCTTTAGTTTGCCCAAACTCTCAAAACTATTCAAGAAAAGTTATTGATCAGTTGACTGATTACTTGAAAAGGTATCATAAAGCTAAGGGTTTAGCTTGGATGAAATATGAAGGAGGCAAGCTTGATGGAGGAATAAGTAAGTTTTTTCCAGATGATATCCAGAAAAAGATAGTTGATGATCAATCTGTAGATGAAAACAGTATAATTTTTATTATTGGAGATATTCCTTCTGTAGTTAATAAAGCTTTAGGAGCCTTGAGGTTAGAGCTAGGATCAAGAGAAAATTTAATTAATAAGTCAGATTGGTGCCCTCTTTGGGTTACAGATTTTCCTTTGGTAGAATGGGATGAAAGCAGTGGCAGATGGCATGCTCTTCACCACCCATTTACTTCCCCACATTCTGGCGACAGTGAAATGCTAAATCAAGACCCTGGAAGGGTTAGATCTTTAGCCTACGACATTGTAATGAATGGGTATGAACTTGGCGGAGGTTCAATCAGAATCCATGATTCAAAGCAACAGGCTAATATTTTTAAACTATTGGGGATTAGTGATGATGAGGCTAAGGAAAAATTTGGGTTTTTAATGAATGCATTTTCTTATGGAGCTCCTCCTCATGGCGGCATGGCTTTTGGTTTTGATAGAATTGTTATGCTTTTGTTAGGATCAACCCAGATTAGAGATGTAATTGCTTTTCCAAAAACTACTTCGGCAACATCTTTAATGGATAATTCTCCATCAAAAATTAACGATGAGCAGCTTAAAGAACTGTCTTTGCAGATCAAGTAGCAATATTATCTTTATTAATATAATAATATGCAATTAAAATGAAGAAAGTGATTACAATTGATCAGGTTGACCCAATGCAACTTCTAGGCGCAAACGACAAAAATATTAAAGTAATTGAAAATTTTTTTGATGTTAAAATTGTTGTTAGAGGAACCAATATTAAGCTTGATGGGAAAAAGGATGAACTTTTATCTATTGAATCTCTCTTTAATGATATGATTGTTACCATAAATCAAAAAGGTTATGTTAGCGATAGAGATGTACAAGTACTTATTAATCTTTTAGATGATTCATCTGATAGCGGTGTGAATTTAATCAAAAATGGAGATGATTGTGTAATACTACATACTCATAAAGGGGTAATATCGGCCAAAACTGAATCTCAAAAAAAATATCATAGAGCTATGATAGATAATGATGTTGTATTCGCTATTGGTCCAGCTGGAACAGGTAAAACATATCAAGCAGTTGCTTGTGCAGTTTCTAGTTTGAAGAGCAAGTTAGTAAAAAAAATTGTTATTACAAGGCCAGTAGTTGAGGCTGGAGAGAGGTTAGGCTTTCTGCCAGGAGACTTGAAGGAAAAAATTGATCCTTATCTCACCCCAATTTATGATGCTTTAAATGAAATGATTCCAACAGAGAAACTGAAAAAGTATATGTCAACAAAGATTATTGAAATTGCACCTTTAGCATACATGAGAGGGCGAACATTGCACAATTCATTTATAATTCTTGATGAGGCTCAAAATGCGACAGACGCACAAATGAAAATGTTTTTAACTAGATTAGGTGCGACTTCAAAATGCATTGTAACAGGAGATGTAACTCAGGTTGATTTGCCACACACACAGATCTCTGGTTTAATGAATGCAGAAAATGTTCTAAGTAAAGTAAATGGTATTGAATTCATATATTTTGATGAAAAGGACGTAGTTAGGCATAGGCTTGTAAAAGAAATAATAAATGCATATTCAGAGGAGAAAAAATGAATAGATCTACAATAATAGCATATTCTCGCACCCCTATAGGTTCATTTCTAGGCTCTCTAAGCTCAATATCAGCTCCAAAGCTAGCATCTTTCTGTATTAAGAGTTTAGTTGAAAAGACAGGTATTGGAATATCAACAATTGATGAGGTTGTTTTAGGTAATGTATTATCAGCAGGAATAGGCCAAGCTCCTTCTAGGCAGGCTGCAATTTTTGCTAATCTTCCAACAAAAGTCGAGTGTCTAACAATCAATAAAGTTTGTGGCTCTGGATTGAAAGCTGTAATGCTTGCAGATCAATCAATTAGAACGGGTTATAGCAATTTAGTAATATCAGGTGGAATGGAAAATATGAGCCAAGCTCCTCATTATATCACTAAAGTTAGAAAAGGTATAAAGCTTGGTAATTTCAATACAATTGATGGGCTAGTTCACGATGGTCTATGGGACCCATATAATGATATGCATATGGGCAGCTGTGCTGAGGTTCTTTCAGATGAAAAGAGCTATACTAAAGCTGAGCAAGATGCATACGCAATTGAATCTTACAAAAGAGCTCATGATGCTATTAAATCAAATGTATTTAAAAATGAGATTGTAACTATTGAAATTCCACAAAGAGATGGAAAGGTAAAGTATATTGTTGAAGATGAGGAGCCATCTAGGGTAGATTTCGATAGAATTAGGACTTTAAAAGCAGCCTTTAGAAAGGATGGTACTATATCAGCTGCCAATGCAAGTACCTTGAATGATGGAGCAGCAGCTTTAATGGTCTCTAGCATGGATTATAATAAGAGCTACTCATTGGAGCCAATAGCGGAAATTATAGCACACTGTTCCTTTGCCCAAGATCCATTACATTTTACAACTGCACCATCAGGGGCAATTGAAAAGGTGTTAAGAATGTCTGGAATGAATATTTCAGATATTGATTTGTTTGAAATTAATGAGGCTTTTTCAAATGTTACAATGTCTGCGATTGATGATTTCAATCTCGACCCTAGCAAGGTTAATGTTTTTGGTGGCGCTGTGTCTATGGGGCACCCTATTGGGGCTTCGGGGGCAAGAATTTTATGTACCCTGTTAACAGCTTTAGAAGTAAAAAATAAAGAGATTGGTCTCGCAACTTTATGCATTGGAGGCGGAGAGGCTGCAGCAATTTTGGTAAGGAAACTTTAAGGTTATTATATGCAAAATAAAAGTATTGGAGTGGTTGGTGCTGGAACAATGGGCAATGGCATTGCTCACGTTTTTGCGCTACATGGCTTTTCTGTCACTTTAGCCGATATTAATCCTGATGCACTTAAGTGGGCAAGGAGTAACATTAAGTCCAACCTTAACAGGCAACTTGACAAAGGGCTTATCAACCAAGAAGAAGTAAAAGCTTCGATTGATCGAATAAATACTTCAGTTGAATTGAAAGATCTATCGAATTGCTCTTTGGTAATTGAAGCAGCCTCTGAGTCACTTGAAATAAAGAAAAAAATTTTTAAAAATCTTGATACTATTTGCAGTGAAGATACTATTCTAGCTTCAAATACTTCGTCCATTTCAATTAATAGGCTCGCAAGTTCAACATCAAGAAAGGGCAGGGTAATTGGCATGCACTTTATGAACCCTGTCCCTATTATGAAGTTAGTTGAAATTATCTGCGGAAAAAACACATCCTCCTCAACAAAAGAGATGATAGAATCTATTTCAAAAAAAATAAATAAAATACCTCTTTTTTGCAACGATTCACCGGGTTTTGTATCGAATAGAATATTGATGCCCATGATAAATGAAGCTGCTTTTAGCTTGATGGAGGGGGTGGCCGATAAAGAAGCAATAGATGGTATAATGAAGTTGGGCATGGGGCATCCAATTGGCCCATTAAAGTTAGCTGATCTAATAGGAATTGATATTTGTTTGTCAATAATTTTAGTACTAAGAGAGGAATTTGATAATCCTAAGTATGATCCATGTCCCTTGTTGGAGAAAATGGTTCAAGATCGTAAGTTAGGTAGAAAAACAGGCGAAGGTTTTTATAAATATAAATAGTTTTGAATTTTAATTTTTCAGATAATCACAAGTTAATATCTAAGGCTGCAAGAGATTTTGCTGTTGGCGAGCTTGCTCAAGATGCTGTGTTGAGGGATCAGAAGAAGATATGGCCTGAGAGTCAAATTAAGCAAATGGCAGAGCTTGGGTTTATGGGGATGATGGTTAGCCAGAAGTGGGATGGAGGCGGACTGGATACTATTAGTTACTGCATTGCAATGGAAGAAATTTCAAAGGTTGATGCATCTGCATCAGTTATAATGTCTGTCAACAATTCTTTGGTATGCTATCTAATTGAGCGTTTTGGTAGCAACTTTCAAAAAGAAAAGTATTTAAAAAAATTAGCCACAGGGAATATGCTTGGCGCCTTTTCTCTTTCAGAGCCTCAGTCAGGATCTGATGCATCTAATATGAGAACAGTCGCAAAAAAAATTGAAAATGGATACCAGCTTAAAGGTACAAAAAACTGGGTAACAAATGGACACAGCTCAGATATTGTGCTAGTCTTTGCATTGACTAGCCCTGAATTAGGAAGCAAAGGAATTTCGTGTTTTATTGTTGAAAAGAAATTTCCAGGTTTTTCAGTTGGAAAGCCCGAAGAAAAATTAGGCATTAGATCTTCTGATACAACAGAGCTCTATTTTGATGATGTAGTTAT
>NHIV01000067.1 GCA_002170735.1 bacterium TMED198
AATGGGAGAGTTTTTAGGTTCATTTAAAGCAGAAGATTCTATTCTAGTAGTTTATAATGATGGATCATATGAAGTGACAGATTTCCAGCTAACAAACCATTATAGAATAAAAGAAATTAAGGTTATTAAAAAATTTAGCTCTAAAATTGTTTTATCGTGTGTTCACTATAATTTTGATTCAAAATCTTTTTATGTTAAGAGATTTAAAGTTGAAACAACATCATTGAATAAAAAATTTAATTTTATTACTGAAAGTCCAAAATCTAGGTTGATATTTGTTACAGTTGAGAATAATCCAAAAATTTCTTTTAAATTTTACAGTAAAAATAAAGAACTAAAGTCTATGGAATTGAGTTTGAGCGATCATGTTTCTATAAAAGGATGGAAAAGTATAGGAAATAAGTTGGGACAATATTTGAGACCTCACCAATTCACTTTAGTTCATTTCGATGAATATTCAAATGAATCTATTGATAAACTAAAAGATAAAGAAGAGCTTAACCTTTTTAATTCTAATTAAATATTATGAGATTAATAAGAGTAAAATTAGAAAAAATAAAAAATAAACTATATATCAAGATTCCTGATTTGTTGGCTGAATCCTTGCATCTCAATCAAGATGATGACATAGAGATAAGTGTTCATTCTCAATTAACTTTTGCTCAGGGTTCATTATGGGGTGATAATGCATCTCTTGAAGATATAAGAGAAATAGAATTTAATATTTCTGAAGATACCTATACATTGAATAAATATAAAAGACTTTATATCCCAGAAAAATATAGATTTTTTCTTCCAATGACTAATAATGGTTTTATTTTATCAACAAATGTAGGTAACATAAGAACCAAGATGACAAACAATGGTTATATTAGCTCAGGATTAATTAGATGGTTTCAAATTAATGGCCCTTTATGTACAGATGATGAAATTGCAATTAGAATCATCAATGAAAAAGATCATTTTTTTAAATTAGAACTTAACAAGGTAAACTAAAGATGAAAGAAGAGTCTTATTCTAATTATTTAAAACTTCAAAATTTATTAAGTTCACAGGATCCTGTTTCAAAAAAACATAATAATGAAGAGCATGATGAAACTTTGTTTATTATTGTTCATCAAGTTTTTGAACTTTGGTTTAAACAAATAATTCATGAACTCCTTTCTATTATAGATTTACTTTCAACTAATAAGTTAGATGATAGGCAATTAGGGAAAATTGTATCTCGTTTAGATAGGATTATTAAAATCCAAAAAATCTTAGTAGATCAATTCCAAGTTTTAGAAACTATGACCCCAATGGACTTTTTGGAGTTTAGAAACCTTCTTTCACCTGCTTCAGGTTTTCAAAGTCTTCAATTTAGAGTAATAGAAAATTTATTGGGCCTCCCTGATCAGCAAAGAATCAAATTTTCTTCAAATAAATATGACTCTTTTTTAAATGAAGAAGAGCAGAAAAAACTTAAAAATATAATTAAATCAGGCTCAATGTTTAAATTAATTGATGACTGGCTAAATAGAACTCCTTTCATCGTTTCGGAAAAATTTAATTTTTGGGAACAGTATCAGCAGGCAGTTCATAAGTTAATCAAAAAAGATAATGAAAAAATATTAGTTAATCCAAATCTTGAAGAGGAAGAGAAGAATACTAGAATATTAGAAAATAATAAAGTTTTGGATAGTTATAAACACCTTTTCGATTCAGATGAGCATGACAAGCTTTTAAAGTCAGGCTCAAAAAGGTTATCTCAACAATCCACTTTGGCAGCTTTATTTATATTGCTTTATAGAGATGAGCCCATGCTTCATTTGCCATACAAAATGATAACAAATTTAATTGATATTGATATTTTTCTTACTTCCTGGCGTCATCGTCATTCATTGCTAGCGAGACGTATGATTGGATTTAAGGTCGGTACAGGAGGATCCTCTGGATATAATTATTTGAAAAAAGCAGTTAGCAGGCATAGCGTTTTTGATGATTTTTTGAATTTATCTAGTTATTTAATTCCAAGAACATTTCTACCTAAACTTCCAAGTGAGTTAAAATCAAATTTAGGATATTATTTTAGTCATGGAGATAAATAGTAGCTGGGCAAAAAATGCGATGGTATGTGGAAGCTCTCAAGGTATAGGGGCTTCTACAGCATTGGAGCTTTCAAAGAAGGGTGTGTCTATCACTCTTGTTGCAAGAAATGAAAAAAAATTAAATAAAATACTTTTAGAATTGGACATGTCTTTCAATCAGTCACATGACTATATTGTGGCTGATTTTGATAGTCCTATAGATCTAGAAAAAAAAGTAAAAAATTATTTATATGAAAAACATAAAAAGTTCCATTTTTTAATAAATAATTCAGGAGGTCCAAAGCCTGGGAAAATATTAGATTCAAAAACGACTGATTTTATAAATGCATTTAATAGACATCTTATCTGTAATCATTTGCTAACAAAACTATTAATTGGTGATATGAAGCAAATGCGTTTTGGAAGAATNATAAATATAATTTCAACATCAGTCAAGCAACCTATCAGAGGTCTTGGTGTTTCAAATACAATTAGAGCAGCTGTTGCAAATTGGGCAAAAACATTATCATTTGAAGTTGGTTTAGAAGGTGTCACAGTAAACAATATACTCCCAGGATTTACCAATACTCAACGCTTGCAGAATATCTTTAAAAATAAAGCCCAATCATCGGGTGATGATATTGAAAGTATTATAGTGCAAGCTCAATCAGAAATTCCAATTGGTAGATTTGCAGATCCATCTGAGGTAGCTAAAATTATAGTATTTTTATGTTCTAAAGATGCAGCTTATATAAATGGTACCAGTATACCAGTTGATGGAGGAAGGCTGGGAAGCATGTGATGAGTCATATAATTAGAAATTACATTAATGGAAAACTTCAAGATCATTGTCATAAAAAAACAATTGATATTATATCTCCAATAGATAGTAAAAAGATTGCTATATGCCCAGAGTCAGAAGAGAAAGATTTGCAAATGGCAGTTGAAGCCGCTCAGAATGCATGTCAAGATTGGAAAGATACTTTGGCAGATAAAAGAGCAAGCTATTTAAATAATATTGCTGATTTACTTGAAAGAGATTTTAATTTTTTTTGCAATCTTGAATCCTTGGATACAGGCAAGCCTAAAAGTCTATGTGAAAAAATAGATATT
The DNA here is from genome assembly GCA_002170735.1 of bacterium TMED198. Classification (GTDB taxonomy): domain Bacteria; phylum Fidelibacterota; class Marinisomatia; order SCGC-AAA003-L08; family D37C17; genus TMED198. The sequence continues at coordinate 3,180 of NHIV01000067.1, forward strand.
CCTAGGTCAATCCAAAACCTTCGATTCTTTGCTTCTCTTGCTGTTGGAGATTCATCAAAATCTCATCAAATGGGAAATAAATATATTAATTACACATTGAAGAATCCTTTAGGAATAGTTGCGTGCATTTCTCCATGGAATTTGCCATTATATTTATTTACCTGGAAAATTGCACCAGCACTTGCAATGGGAAATACTGTTATTGCAAAACCATCTGAAATTACGCCATGTACATCTGCTTATTTTTCATCATTGTGTATTGAAGCAGGTCTTCCAAAAGGCGTTCTCAATGTTCTTCATGGTTCAGGATCAAGTATTGGTATGTCAATAGTGAAAAGTCCAAAGATTAAAGCAATTTCTTTTACAGGTAGTACAAAAACTGGGAAGTTAATTAAGAAAGAAGCAGCAAAAACATTAAAAAAAGTTTCTTTAGAAATGGGTGGAAAAAATCCAGTAATAATTTTTGATGATTGCAACTATAAAAAAATGCTTGAAACAACAGTTAGATCATCATTTACCAATCAAGGCCAAATTTGTTTATCCGGCTCAAATATTTTTGTCCATCACAAACTCTATAGCCAATTTAAAAAGGACTTTATTAAAAAGACTGAAAAACTCATTGTAGGAGATCCACTTGATATATCAACCGATATTGGCTGTGTTGTTTCAAAAGAACATAAATCTAAAATTATGTCATATATTGAGATTGCAAATAAAGAAGGGGTTTTACTTCTTGGAAGAAAAAATTTAGAGAATAAAGTAGTTGATGAAAATAATTGTTTTGTTTGGCCTACAATTATAGATGATATTAGTTTAGAGTCTGAAGTGTGTAAAAATGAAATTTTTGGTCCTGTGGTAGCAATACACTCATTTAAGAATGAAAATTCACTCTTGGATGATATAAATAATTCTAAATATGGTTTGGCCTCAGTGATTTGGACTTCAAATATTTCTAGAGCTCATTCTCTTTCAGAAAAAATTAATTGTGGAATCGTTTGGATTAATTGTTGGATGGTTAGAGATTTGAGGACACCTTTTGGAGGCAACAAAGACTCGGGATTTGGAAGAGAGGGAGGTGAAGAAGTTGTGAACTTTTATACTGAATCAAAAAATGTATGTATAGACTATAATGAAGAATAAAGTTTATTCAAATAAAGCTCCAAAGCCTGTTGGGAGTTATCCGCATTCAAGAATTGCAGGAGATTTCTTATTTTTATCAGGAATTGGGCCTAGAGACCCAAAGACAAACTTAATTCCTGGGGTGCAGTACGATGACAATATGAATGTAGTTTCATATGATATTGACAAACAGTGTCATAGTGTATTTAGTAATGTTAAATTGGTACTATTAGATTCGGGAGCAATTTGGGGCGACCTAGTTGATGTCACAGTTTTCTTGACTGATATGAAGCGTGATTTTGATAAATTTAATAAAATTTACAAGGAATACTTTTTAGAAAGTCAACCATGTAGGACAACTGTAGAAATTAACTCTTTACCTACGCCAATAGCTATAGAACTTAAGTGCATTGCCTTTTTAGGAGATAAATAGCAATATGTATAAACTACCATTTAATTTAAAAGAATGGATACAAGAAAATAAGGAATTTTTAAAGCCGCCTGTATGTAATAAGGTAATATATAAAGATACCGAGTTTATTGTTATGGTTGTCGGAGGACCCAATAAGCGTAAAGATTATCATGTCGATGTAGGAGAAGAATTTTTTTTTCAAATCAAAGGTGATATGGTTCTGAACTTAATGGACTCTGGGCATTTTAAAGAGATAAAGATTAAAGAAGGGGAAATATTTCTCCTTCCACCTATGATTCCGCATTCTCCCCAAAGATTTATTGATACAGTAGGTTTAGTTATTGAGAGAAAACGTAAGTCAAATGAGCTGGATGGCTTTCAATGGTATTGCGATAAATGTCATAATTTATTGTTTGAAATATTCATCCAATTGAATGACATAGTCAAACAGTTGCCACCTATATTTGAAACATTTTGGTCTAATGAAGGGAAGCGAACTTGTAGTAATTGTAATACATATTTACAAAAGTAAATTAAATGAATATCATTGATATACATACTCACATTATTCCTCCAAATTTACCTGATTATTCTAAAGTTTATAATCGAGATGGGTATATTAATCTTAAAAAAAACAAGGATGAAGCAGAGATGGAGGTTTTTGGTCAGAACTTTCGTACAATTAAATGTAACTGCTGGGATCCTGTTCAAAAAATAAAAGACTATGCTTTACTTGATGGTTCTAAACAAGTTTTATCTCCAGTACCTATCTTATTTTACTATTGGGCACCAAAGAAAGAGGCTGAAGAAACTTCAAAGTTCATTAATGATTATACTGCTAAAGTTGTAGGCGATTATCCAAATCATTTTTATGGACTTGGTACAGTTCCAATGCAAAATATTAAATCAGCAATCAATGAAGCCGAAAGATGTAAGAAAAATGGATTAATTGGGTTGGAAATAGGATCTAATGTAAATGGTAAAAACTTATCTGAGCCTGAATTTCATGATTTTTTTATGGCAATTGAAGATATGGATATGTGTTTATTTGTTCATCCCTGGAATATGATGGGAATGTCAAATATGAAAAAATATTGGCTTCCATGGCTAGTAGGAATGCCTGCAGAAACTTCAAGGGCAATTTGTTCTATGATTTTTTCAGGAGTTTTTGAAAAATTTAAAAACCTCAGGGTAGCATTTGCTCATGGTGGTGGAAATTTTCCTTTTACTATAGATAGAATTAGCCATGGGTACCATTCAAGGCCAGATTTATGTGCAATTGATAATCCATTTGATCCAAAAAAATATCTTGGAAATTTTTTTGTAGATTCATTGGTTCATTCAAAAGAAGTTCTAAATTATTTAATAAGCGTTTTAGGAGAGCATAGCCTTGTCGTTGGAAGCGATTATCCCTTTCCACTCGGAGAAAAAAAACCAGGTCAAGTTGTTTATGATAATTCATTTTTATCCAGTGAGACAAAAGAGAAAATTCTTTATAAAAATGCAAGGACGTGGTTAGGCCTAGATTGATACAAATAATGAAAGATTTATATTCTCAAAATCATCTATATAGAAATAATTTTAATATTCCTAAGATTGGCAATAGTGATGTTATTTATTTTTGTGGACATTCATTAGGTCTTAAGCAAAAGAATTCATCAAGTCAGATTAATGCGGAGCTTGAAGCTTGGGAAAAGCTTGCTGTTGAGGCACATCATAGATCTGAAAATCCGTGGGTTTCATTTCATGAGAATCTGATTTCTCAATCAGCGAGTATTGTTGGTGCAAAAGATAATGAAGTAGTCGTAATGAACTCTCTTACAGTCAATTTACATCTTTTGTTGGTTTCATTTTATAAGCCATCAAAAGAAAAGTATAAAATTATTATTGAGAAGAATGCATTTCCATCAGATATATATGCCTTAAAAAGCCAGATTAGATTTCATGGATTTGATCCTGATGAATCAATTATTGAAATAGAATCTAATGATAATAGCTATTATATATCTGAAGAGGATATAATTAGCTGCTTACAATCAAATGCCGATCAAAGCTGTTTATTGTTGATGGGAGGTGTTAACTACTTATCAGGCCAAGCTTTTAATATGAGAAAAATAACTAAATTATGTTCAAATCTTGGTATTATTGCAGGATTTGACCTTGCTCATGCTGCCGGAAATATTGAGTTAAAATTAAATGAATGGAAAGTAGATTTTGCTTGTTGGTGTGGTTATAAGTATTTAAATGGTGGGCCTGGATGCCCATCGGGAGTATTCATAAATGAGAAATATTTCAAACAAAAAGTAAATAGGTTCGAAGGTTGGTGGGGTACAGATAAACTATCAAGGTTCAAAATGGAACCTGATTTCATGCCAATTAAATCTGCTGAGGCATGGCAAATTAGTAATCCTCCAATATTTTCCATGGCACCTTTATGGTCTTCTTTGAATATGTTCCATCAAGTTGGAATGAAAAGATTAAGACGATATGGCCTTGAGCTTTCAGATTATTTGTATGGCTCTTTAAAAGATATTGACTCTAAATCGATTAAAATAATATCTCCAGAAAGTAAGTATGAGCGAGGCTGTCAAATATCATTAGTAGTGAAAAATTACAATAATTTAAGAGAAGAGTTATTGAATAATCATATAATTTGTGATTTTAGAGAGCCAAATATATTGAGAATTGCACCTGTCCCAATGTATAACACAATTGAAGATATTAATTTTTTTATTAGTGTATTAAAAAAAATTATAAAAAAATGATTAATGATAAAAAAATAATAATTGTAGGTGCGGGTTTAACCGGACCATTGTTAGCATTATATATGGAGAAATTAGGCTTTTCAGTAGATTTGTATGAAAGGGGGAATGACTTTCGAAAGTCAAGTGCATATTCTGGAAGATCAATTAATCTGGCTCTTTCAGAGCGAGGAATATATTCACTTAAAGAGGTGGGCTTATTTAAAGAAATTTTTAAAAATTTAATACCAATGAAAGGAAGAATGATTCATGACAAAGAGGGTGAACAATCTTTTCAGAGATATGGTCAATTTGAAAATGAATGCATTTTTTCAGTTTCAAGATCATATTTAAATGAACTACTTATAAATAAAGCTGAAGATTGTAAAAATGTTCGATTACATTTTAATAAACAATGTACAAATTACAATATTGAAAAGAATCAATTAGTGTTTAATAATAATTGCAAGGTCGATGCTCAAGGTCCAATTTTAGGTGCAGATGGTTTTAATTCTGTTATTAGAGAATCAATTGTCAATAAATTAAAAATTAGCTGCAGAAAGGAAAAATTAGATTATGGATACAAAGAAATTTCCCTTCCAGCAAATAAATCTGAATTTAAATTAAATCAAAATGCTTTACATATATGGCCAAGAAAATCATTTATGGTTATTGCATTGCCAAATACTGATAAAA
>NHIV01000068.1 GCA_002170735.1 bacterium TMED198
ATAGTAGAGCCGCAAATTTTTTAATTTACGATAATATTCTTGAAGTTAGGAATCATTGGGTTATTAAAGATATAAGGTTGATTTTTGAAGAATAATCATTTTCATATTATTATAGCAGGAGGTAGTGGGCAGCGCTTCTGGCCTCTTAGCAGACTTTCAAAACCTAAGCAACTACTTAGCCTTATCCATGAAAAGTCATTAATCAGATTGACTGTTGATAGGATAAAAAGCTTCAGCTTATTAGAAAATATATTTATTGTATCAAATCAATTTTTAGCAGATAAAATTTCAAAGGAAATACCTGAATTTAATAATAACAATTTTATAATTGAGCCTTCTGCAAAAAATACTGCACCAGCAATTGGTATTGCTACAGCAATTATAAATCAAATAGATCCTACAGCCGTAATTTCAGTGTACCCATCTGATCACTATATTTCAAATACAGATAATTTTAAAAAGGCAATATTTGATTCCTATGATTTTTTAGAGAAATACGAGGGAATACTTGTTTTGGGAATTCAGGCCTCTAAACCATCAACCGCCTATGGATATATTCAAGTAGCAAATATAGAAAAGGAAAATTTTTTTAAAGTATCAAAGTTTGTTGAAAAGCCAAATATAGATAAAGCCAAAATATTTATTCAAGATAATCGTTATTATTGGAACTCAGGTGTATTTATTTTTAAATCATCATACATGTTGAATCAGTTTAAATATTTATTACCTGATTTGTTTGATAAGCTAATTGAGTTGGATCAAAAGAAAACGATTTCGCTTGATAATTGGAACCAGATAATCCCAATTAGTTTTGATCATGGCATTTTAGAAAAGAGCAAAGAAATTTATATGTTTAAATCTCAATTTGATTGGAGTGATGTAGGATCATGGGATACAATGTATGATTATTTGTCAAAAAACAAAGAAGATAATGTTTCTTTGGGTAATAATATTATTCATGAATCAAGTGGAAATTTAATCTATTGTAATAAGGGCTTAACCGTTGTATCAAATACAAACAACATGGTAATCATTAGTACTGATGATGTTACTCTTGTCATTTCAAAAGATAAAGCTCAAAACATAAAAGATATTATTAAAACAATTGAAAATAAATACAGATAATGATAAATCTTTATTTTTTTTCAGTTTGGCTATTGTTAGTTATTCTTTGGAATTTTGGATTTCCAAATGCAGAGCCTATTTGGGATGTAATAGCTGCTGTGTTTTTATCCTTACTTTCTAATAGTGCTTTAAGACTTATTAAAAAATAGCACTCAATTTTTTTCTTGTTTCTCTATAGATATAATACTATTTTATCCATTCTAAGTAGCAATTAATAAAATTTTATAACAAAGTTTTAAAGGAAAGCAAGATGAAGGATTATCATTCTAAGAATATTATAAATATTTCTTTAGCAGAAAACGCTTCTTATGCTAAAACAATAATTTTAGAATCAATATATAAAATTGAAGTTAATGTTCCTGATGAATTTATGGGAGATGTTTCTCAAAGAAGAGGACGAGTTTTGGGAACTGATGCTCAAGGAACTAAACAAATAATAAAGGCAGAGATTCCACTATCAAGCTTACATGATTATGCAACTTCTTTAAAGTCAATGACTAGTGGAAGAGGAAGCTTTTCTCAAGAGTTTTCTTACTATGAAGATATGCCTCAAAACAAAGCAAATAAAGTAATATCTAAGTATGAGGCCTCCAAACAGCAAAGGTGAGTAGTGATAAAAATATTATTTGGGCTCCATGGAGAATGGAATACGTTTCTAGTCCATCTACATCTAAAGATAAGAAAAATATTTTTTTAGATAAACTTGGTTTGAGTGATGATGAATCTTCCTTAATTTTATTTAGGGGTAAATTTAGTTTTGTTATGATGAATCTATATCCATATAACAACGGACATTTAATGGTTGCTCCGAACCATAGAGTGGAAGATATGCAAGGCTTAGATGGTAACACTATGCTTGAAATTATGAATTTATCGTCTGAGTCTATGAAAATAATTAAGAAGGTCATGAAACCAAGTGGTTTTAACTTTGGTGCAAATATAGGAAAAGCTGGTGGTGCTGGTATAGAAGAGCATCTGCACTTTCATATTGTACCAAGGTGGGATGGTGATACAAATTTTATGCCTGTAGTTGGGAATACAAAAGTGATAGTTCAGGGGCTAGCTGATTGCTATAATCAACTAAAACCTTTTTTTGATAAATTAAGTCTTTAATTATATACAAATTTATTTATAGTTTTTGGTCGTTAATTTATTCCGGTATAGCTCAGTTGGTTAGAGCAGTGGACTGTTAATCCACGTGTCCCTGGTTCGAGTCCAGGTACCGGAGCAATTTCCTGATACTTGATATAAAGTCTTAATATCAACAAATAACAAAGTGTGTAAATAATAATGACAGTAAAGAAAATAATATCTGGAGGCCAGACAGGAGTTGATAGAGCCGCCTTGGATGCTGCAATTGTTAAAGAAATTGAGCATGGGGGCTTTTGCTCTAAAAATCGAATGGCAGAAGATGGTAGAATTGCCATTTACTATCAACTTACTGAAACCGATGAAACTGATTCTGCAGTACGAACAAAGAAAAATATTGAAGAATCAGATGGTACATTGATTATTAGTTACTTTCCACTGAAGGGAGGCACTCAGCTTACAGCTGATATATGCAGAGAGATTAACAAGCCAGTTTTCTTACTGAATGTTAAAAAATACAAGCTCCCTTCGCTATACAGATGGATAGAAGAAAATAATATTGGAGTACTAAACATTGCTGGACCATCGGAGAATGAATCCTCTCTATATAAAAAATCTAGAAAAATAATAGAGCAGTTTTTATCTAAAAAATAGTGTTGAAGAAAGGATCAGTTGCAGCAGGTTCCAAGGAAGCTGCTGATGCAGCTATTGACATCCTTAGTGAAAATGGAAACGCTGTAGATGCAGCTGTTTCTGCTGTTTTTGCTTCTATGACATCCGAGTTCTCATTAACAGGTATTGCTGGAGGTGGAGCTATGACTTTATCGCTTAATGGGAGAAAACCTTCAGCCATTGACTTTTTTGTTGATGCCGTTCCCATTAGGAAAAATAGTACATTTGAATTTATAGAAAAGGTAGTTGATTTTGGCGATGCAACTCAGAAATTTAGAGTTGGAAAAGGCTCAATAGCAGTTCCAGGAACCCTTCAAGGTCTTTTATATGCGCAAAAGAAATATGGAAAGCTTCCTCTTGATGTAGTGCTTGAACCTGCAATTAGCTATGCAAAGTCAGGAATTAGAATTAATAGAGCGCAGGCATATATTTTTAAGCTTCTTGAACCTATATTCTCCCATGATTATAAAAACAATACAATATTGTTTAAGAATAAAAGTATTATTCAAGAGGGAGATCTGTTTAAGAATGAAATTTTTTCTGATTTTTTGTATGAGCTATCAAGAGAGGGTATTCCATTCTATCTAAATGATGGTATAGATATCATTGATAAATTTTTAGGAAAAGATGCGCTCTTTGATAAAAAAGAAATGTTATCTTATAATGTTCTTGAAAGAGAGTGTGTTTCAACAAAGATTGAAGGGTATGATTTTTTTTCAAATCCAGGTCCATCATTTGGAGGCTCATTAATTGCATTTTCTTTAGACCTTATAAATAATTTAAAAGAAAAACGTTTAAATAATAATCTTCTTGTTAAAATTTTTCAAGCAACTGAGAATATAAGATCTAGAGTCCAGAGAAACCAATTCAACATTGATTCAATGCAACGACAAGATATTTTGGAAGAGGGATTTGAGATTGTAAATAACTTCTCAAGAAGTTCTATAAATGACTCAAATATAAATGGATTTGGTTCTACAACGCACGTAAGTGTTATTGATAGGGATCATAGCTGTGTCAGTGTTACAACAACAAATGGTGAAGGCTGTGGGTATATTATTCCAGGCCTAGGAATAATGATGAATAACATGCTTGGTGAAGAGGATCTAAACCCGCATGGGTTTCACTCATATTTAAACAGGCAGAGGCTTTCAACTATGATGGCTCCATCTATAGTGTTTAAGGATAGACGGCCTTTCATAGTACTAGGAAGTGGAGGAAGTAATAGATTAAGATCTGCAATTGTTCAAGTTTTAATAAACTATTGCTTTAAAGGTCTCTCACTAGAAAAATCAGTTTCATCAGATAGACTGTATGTTGAAGGAGGTGTGTTATTTACAGAACCAGGAATAGAGATTAAAGGAGATGCGATGAAGATGTATAGCCATTCACTATTTAATGAGAAGAATTTGTTTTTTGGAGGAGTTAATGCAGCGGCAGTTGATGAGGCGTTTGGAGATGCTAGAAGACAGGGTAGTGCTATTTGTTTATAGCCTTTACTATTTATATGATTGAATGTAGTTATTTACCTGCTCTTCAAGAAGGTAAAGAGGTATTGCTCCATTCTGAAGCAATAGATCATGAAACTCTCTTATATTAAAATTTTCCCCTAAAGTATCTTCTGATTTTTTTCTAAGTTCTTTTATTTTTAATTCTCCAATTTTATAAGCAAGAGCTTGACCTGGCCAGGTTATGTATCTATCTACTTCAACATTAATGTCGTAGCTTGTTTTACCTGTGTTTTTTAGCATATAATCAACAGCATCTTTCCTGCTCCAATTAAATGCGTGCATGCCTGTATCTACAACAAGACGACATGCTCTCCACATCTCATAGGTTAGTTGACCAAACTTATCGTAAGGATCTTTATAAAGACCCATTTCCTCTCCAAGACTTTCTGCGTAAAGGGCCCATCCCTCAACGAAGGCGGTGTATCCACCTCTTTTCCTAAACTCAGGTACATTTTTCATCTCTTGGGCTAAGGATATTTGAAGGTGATGACCAGGAACAGCTTCATGAAGCGCAAGCGCTATCATCTCATACTTTGGCCTTGTATCCAAGTTATAGGTGTTGGCCCAAAAATATCCTGGTCTTGAGCCATCATCAGAAGCCCCGTGGTAGTAGGCTGTGGGTGAAGAAGGTGCTTGGTAGGGAGGAATTGGCTTCACTCCATATGGAATTCTAGGTAGTTTGCCAAATAGGGCAGATAACTTTGGATCTATTTTTTTGCAAATAGAACGGTACCCATCAAGCAACTCTTCTTCCTCATCATAGTAGAATCTCTTATCAGATCTAATAAACTCTAGAAAGTCTTGAAAACTACCTTTAAAACCTGTTTGTTTGATGGTAGATTGCATCTTCTCTTTAATTCTCTTTACCTCAGACTTTCCAATTTTGTGTATCTCTTTAGCGCTTAGGTCAGTTGTTGTGTAGTAGTTGATTAGATGTTTATAATATTTTTCTCCATTTGGAAGAGAGACTACAGAAATATTAGTTCTTGCACTTGGAAGATATTTATCAATAAAGAAGCTATGTAGTTCAATAAATGCAGGCATTATTTTTCCTGATATAATTAGCCTAGCTTCTTTAGCTTTTTGAGCCACTTCACTTGAAATTGATTTAGGAGGTTCAGTAAAAGGATCGTAGAATGGGCTATCTTCAATGCTTATGGTGAATTGAGCCTTAATCTGCTCTGGAACTGATTTTAGAACTACCTTCGGAGGGATGATACCTTCAGCAATCCCCTTTGACATCAAAATCATAGATTGTTTGATTCTTCTTGGCAGGGCTTCGAGTCTCTTAAGGTAGTTGCTGTAATCATCGAGATTATTGAAAGGGGTTACTCCCACAAGGTTGGCCGCAGAAATTTGAATACCCCCTAGTTGATCGATTGGCATCAAGTAAGACATGTATTCAAAGCCACTTATAGATTGCCTGAGCTTTTGAACGTATAGGTCGTAGTTTATTTTATTATTTTCAGATAACATAGAACGCTTAATGCTTAATATTTTTTCAAGGCTTCTGATGGAGTTTCTATGCCTTTTTTCAATTGAGCTAAGGCTCATATCTGTAAGTTTATCATTGTTGTCATGTCGTCCCATATACGTTCCAGATTCAGGGTATTCAATAAGCATAGATTTAAACTCACGATCAAAAAAATTATTTAACTTTGTATCTTCCATTTCATTGTTACAAGAAAAAAATGTAAATATAAAAAGAAAGAGAACTGTGATTTTTATTTTCATTGTTATTATTTATTTACTTTATTATTGTTTACTAGATAAAGATAAATTTGCAAAGAGTTATATTATGAAAAAAGATAAAATTGTAGTTAAGGCGCCAGCAACCATAGCAAATGTTTCATGTGGATTTGATATTTTAGGTCTTGCAATTGAGCAGCCTTTTGATCTTGTATCTATTAATAAGAATACGCTATCAAAGTTGGCAATAAAAAGCATTGAGCCTAATTTTCTAGATCTACCAGTTGATATAAATAAAAATACTGCATCAGTTGCAGTTAGGGCTTTATTGGAAACGCTTGGCTCAAGCCAAGGCTTTGATATATCAATAGTTAAGGGGGTTCCAGCCTGCGGGGGTATGGGATCAAGCGCAGCCAGTGCTGCTGCTGCAGTCTTTGCGGCTAATGAACTTTTAGGGAAGCCATTTAGTTCTATGGATTTAATTCCATTTGCAATGGAGGGTGAGAAGGTTGCAGCGGGTTCAGCTCACGCTGATAATGTTGCGCCATCAATAGTTGGAGGCATGACCCTTATAAGATCCTATGATCCGCTAGATATTATAATGCTGTCAAATAATTTAGACTTATTCTGTGTTGTTGTGCATCCTAATATCCAAGTTAAAACTAAAGATGCTAGAGATGTTTTGCCAACTTCAGTTCCATTTTCGACTCTAGTTAAACAGAGTGGTAATATTGCTTCCTTAGTACATGGTATAACCAAGGGCGATCTTAATATTATTGGATCATCGATGCATGATGCAATAGTTGAACCTGTTAGAGCATCACTTATTCCAGGGTTCTCAGATGTTAAGCAGGCAGCAATGAATTCAGGTGCGATTGGGTGCTCAATTTCAGGTTCAGGTCCATCTGTATTCGCCTTCAGCTCTGATTTAATTACATCTGAAAGAATATCTAAGTCAATGCAAGGCATGTTTAAATCACTAAAGATTACATCTACTGCTTATATATCCAAGGTAAACAACTTGGGGTGTGAGATTGTAAGTTAGTCGATGTTATACTACAGCACAAATAATACTTTAGAAACAGTCTCTTTTAAAGAGGCTGTGATGAGAGGAATGCCAAGAGATCAAGGGCTGTATATGCCAACAGAGATTCCTAGAGTTGCAGATAGATGCAACCCTAAGGATTTAACTTTTCAAGAAATTGGTTATAACATTTCAAAGGAGTTTGTAGGAAATGAAATTGCTCCAAACAAGCTCAAGGACATAATTAGTAGCACTCTAAGTTTTGATGCGCCAATGGTGTCTATTGATAAAAATGTAGAGATGCTTGAACTTTTTCATGGTCCTACGCTTGCTTTTAAAGACTTTGGTGCTAGGTTCATGGCTAGAGTGATGGAGCACTTTGTTTCAACTGAAGATTCAAAGCTAACTATTTTAGTTGCTACATCAGGAGATACAGGTAGTGCAGTTGCAAATGGTTTTCTTGATGTTGAAGGAATAGATGTTATTATTCTTTATCCTAAGAATAAGGTTAGTAATATTCAAGAGAAGCAACTTACTACAAATGGGAAAAATATTACAGCGCTTGAGGTAGATGGAAGCTTTGATGACTGCCAAAGTCTAGTAAAATCTGCTTTTGTTGATCGAGATCTAAGGGGATCAATGAATATTACATCAGCAAATTCAATCAACATTTCTCGGCTTATTCCTCAAAGTTTCTACTATGTAAACAGTTTAAAGTACATTGACAATATAGTTTTCTCTGTCCCAAGTGGAAACTTTGGAAATCTAACAGCAGGTATCTTTGCAAAGGCAATGGGTTTTAATATCTCTAGGTTTGTAGCATCAACAAACATCAATGATGTTTTTCCAAAGTATCTCAAAAATAAAATATTTACTCCAAAGCCTTCTGTGGAAACTATTTCAAATGCGATGGACGTTGGGAATCCAAGCAATATAAGGAGGCTAAATACAATTTTTAGTAACTCTGTTTCTCAAATCAATCAAGAAATTTTAAGCTGGAGCTATAGCGACAAACAAACGCTCGAGGCTCTAAAGTTCGTTCACGAAAGCTGTGGATATATATTGGATCCACATGGTGCTGTTGGATATCTTGGCGCAAGATCGTATCTGAAAAAGTTTGGATCAGATGGTAAGGTGGTTGTACTTGGAACTGCCCATCCATCAAAGTTTATTGATTCAATAGAAGCCCTTGATATTAGCGTACCAATTCCTGATCAAGTTAAAGAGGTTCTTAACAAAAAAAAATTAGCTGTTTCAATGTCAAAAACCTACTCGAACTTTAAAGACTATATACTAAGTAGATAAAAAAAGGCGTCTAGTAGTTAGACGCCTTTTAATGAAAAACTGTTACGATCCTATTTCTTAGCTGTTACCCAAGAATAAGGTTAACAATTAGTACAATATCCAATACATTTAACAAGCCATCGCTGTTATTGTCAGCAGCCGCAAACTGTACATCGGTTGGGCTAATTGCACCAAGGATATAATTAACCGTAGAAACAATATCTAGAACATTGAGGTTTCCATCTTGGTTAACGTCACCTGGATTTGCAAAGTTAAAGCTCGCTGTTGCCGTAGCCTCCTCATTTTCATAAAGAGTATGCGAGGCATCTGCAACTACAACAGTCAGGGTATGCTCACCTGGAGAAACATCTATCGAAAAGGTATCTGTGTAGTACATTCCGGTCATTTCTCCATCAATGTATGCGTGGTAGTGATCACCCTCAGAAAGGTTCGCACTTGAAACTGAAACCTCAAGGCTATTTGCTACAACAATAGCTCCATCAGCCGGACTATCAATTGAAACTTCAGGCTTGTTAAATGAGGCTACTACACAGTCTCCATACTGAACAGAGGCACCATTACCTGAGGGATCAGATACAATAGCATTTCCCAAGCAAATTTCAGATTCACCAAAGCCATCAAAAGCAAGCAGAAGAAGCACACCATTTCCTGCATCTATAGATGCACCTGTTAGGGAGAACCCTATTACAGTAGTTGCTGAGGTTGAAACTGAAAATCCAGCGGCCTCAGCGCTTCCACCACCAGCTCCAGATAGATTTATTGCTGAAGCATCGTAGCTAACATCAAATTGAAATCCGGCAACACTTAGAGGGTTGTCCATTATAATTTCTAGTCCATCTCCAGTAACGTTGCCTATTGAAAGTGTTACTGGTGGGTAGTCAAGGCAGTCACCGTATGCTATTGGCAATGAGTTTCCACTTGGACTGGATAAAATAGCTCCATCCAGGCAAAGAGTAGTCGCTGCAATAGGATCAAGTGTAATGGTGGTCAAAGTATAGTCTCCGGCAGAGATAGTTGCACCTGTTAATGAGAATCCAATTACTGTGCTTGCTGAGTTTGAAACTGAAAAACCAGCGGCTTCGGCTTCTCCTCCACCAACANCAGNTATNGANAGNACGTCTGGGCTGTCATCTACATCAAACTGAAATCCAGCNACGTCATAGGGAGTGTCCATCAAGATATCAACGCTTGATCCACTAACATTTCCAAAGCTTAGTGTAACAGGTGGAACTACTATATCAAGGCAGTCTCCATAGAGTGCAGGAATACTTGTCCCATCGGTTGATGATAGTACGGCATTGTCTAAGCAAGCCTCAGTGTCGCCTGTAGGAAATGAGTAAGTTAGTAAAGTTAGAACATGAGACCCAGCAGGGATTGTTGCGCCCGTAAGAGAGAACCCAAGAACGGTTGTTCCCGAAGTCGAGACATTAAATCCTACTGCTTCTGCAATTCCACCAGTTGCTGAAGTAACATCAACTGCGTCAGGAGCGTCAGATAGATCAAACTGAAATCCAGCTATATCTGTTTCACTTTCTATTAGTACTTCTACAGTTCCCATGTCACCTTCACCAAAGCTTAGTGTAGCTGGTGGAAGAGGAGGTGGAAACTCTATGCAATCTCCATATTCAACACCAAGACCGCTTGCACCAGGATCTGAAATAACAGCTCCCGATAGGCAAACTGTAGATGGAGACCCACTGTGAGATACATCTAGAACTGTTAAAACTCCTGCCCCCGCAGGAATTGAAGCTCCAGTTAAAGAAAAACCCAAAACTGTTCCACTACTTGAAGTTGAAATTGACATACCAGCTTCTTCAGATGAGCCTCCTGAGGCGCCAGTAACTTCAAAGTTTCCATTGTTAGCTGAAACAACGAATTGGAATCCGGCAATTGCATCATTAGAATTGTCTGCAACAACTTCAATCTGGTTATCGCTAATATTACCGAAGCTCAATGTAACATTTGCAAGTGTTATGTTGATTGCTAAAAGGCCAACAACAACATTTAATAATTTTTTCATACATCCTCCTTAGTAATCGTTGCGTTGATATATAAGAGTGAAAATTAGCACCTTTCTATCAACCATAATTATATAAGTTAAATATAATAAATAATAGGTTATTCCATCTAAAAAAAAATGTAATAGTGTGTAATAAGTGATCTATATCAATTTTTAGCAAGACAATAAGATTGCATCCATCATATATTTACAGCAATGAAAATGACTAATAAAACTACAGATATGAGTCCAAAGAAGATTGATTTTTTTAGTCTTACAATGCTATTTATTCTATCGTTTTTTTTGTTTGCTGATCAGAACCTTATGAGCCCAAATCTAACACAGATCGCTGATGACTTTGGATTTAGTCCCATTGAGAGAGATATNAAGCTNGGAGGGGAAATTTCTCTGGTGTTTTGGTTNGTAGGAGGAGTTGTTACTCTTTTGTTTGGCTATCTAACAGATACAGTTTCAAGGAAGTCTCTGTTGGTGGTTGCCGTGCTTGTAGGAGAGATTCCTTGTCTGCTTACAGGCTTTGTGGAATCCTATAGCCAATTTTTTTGGTTGAGAGCCTTAACCGGAATAGGCATTGGAGCAATTATGCCTATTACCTACTCATTGCTTGGAGACTACTTTCCAGCAGGTAAAAGATCTACGGTTGTTGGTTACCTTGGGCTGGTTGTTGGCCTTGGAATGGCCAGCGGTCAAATGCTATCGGGATTTATTGGAGAAGACTACGGCTGGAGGCTTCCATTTGTTTTGGTTGCAGCTCCTAACTTTATTGTTGTACTGCTNTATGCAATTTNGGGGTCAGATCCAGAACGAGGANGNTCTGACAGGTCAGGTGCAGGCCCACAGATTAGCTTGATGGTTATAAAGAAGATATTTATGAAAAAAACAAATTCTTTGGTATTCTTGCAGGGTATGGCAGGAACAGTTCCATGGTCAGTGTTCTTTGTCTTTATGAATGATTATCTCGCCCAAGACATTGGCTTTAGCGTTAAGGTTGCAACGCTTGTAGTTATGGCCATAGGTCTATCGGCAATGGCTGGTGGGTTTGTTGGGGGTTTGGTTGGAAATGTACTGTACAATAAAAGTCCAAGGTATCAGATTCTATTTAGTTCCGCAAGTACCTTCTTAGGAATAGTCCCAACAGCGTTTCTGATAAATTATAGCCCCGCAGATCCTAGCAATCTAAGCGTTGCCTACCCATTGGTGTTTGGCGTTTTATCTGGGTTCTTCATTGCTGTAACCTCTCCCAATATGAAGGCAGTGCTTATGAATGTGAACCACTCAGGGCAAAGAGGGACTGCTTTCTCCATGTACAACCTAGCTGATGATTTAGGAAGAGGCTTTGGACCATTTATAGTAAGCTTCTTCATCCTACAGTTTGGTAGACAGATTGGGTTTAACATTGCAAATTGCTTGTGGCTGCTATGTGGAATATTTATTTTACTGATGGTTAATACTTACAACAAAGACCAGGAATCGATTTAATATGTTAGCTTTATTTGTCACACTATTTTTCTCAGTATATATGTTTAGCTTGGTTTATCTAATCCTCAAGTANCCAGAGACAAGGTGGAGTTGGGACAAANAAAGAGAAAAAATTAAGCTTCCAGATAGCTTTATTTGGGGAACGGCAACTGCATCTCATCAGGTTGAAGGTGGCTGCACAAACAATAACTGGTTTAAGTGGGAGTCCTGTAAAGATAAGGGTGGAAAGCCAAGGATTAAGGATGGGCAAGAAGCTGGAGATGCGTGCAATCACTGGAATCTCTACAAAGAAGATATTGAGCTTATCAAAGATCTTGGCGTTAATCACTACAGGTTCTCTCTTGAGTGGAGCAAGATAGAGCCCACAAGGGGAAGCTACAGCCAGAGTGCTTTGGATCATTATTCTAATGTTATCGATGAATTAATAAAGTCTGATGTTGTTCCTGTTTTGACCTTGCACCACTTTACCAATCCTATCTGGTTCGATGACCTTGGAGGCTTTGAGGTTGAAGATAATATTGAAATTTTTGAAAGTTTCAGTGAGAAGGTATTTAGCGAGTTCAGTGATAGAGTAAAAATATGGTGCACAATAAACGAGCCCGCTGTTTACTCGGTAATGGGCTACTTCCAGGGTGTTTTTCCTCCAGGCAGAAAAAATCCCCAGCTTGCGACTGAGGTTATGAAAAATTTACTTGTTGCCCACACTAGAGTTTACTCAAAGCTAAAGGCTCTTCCAAATGGAGAGTCCTCAAGGATAGGGCTTGTAAAAAATATTATGCAGTTTGATCCGTACAGACGCTGGAACCTCATGGACTGGATGGCATGCAGGATAAGCAGCTCGATCTACAACGAAATAACCCTTTCCTACCTAAACGATGGAGAGATAAGTGTTAACTACCCTGGCTTTGTATCGTTGAAGTACACAGNCAAAGAAGCAGCCGGTAAGACTGACTTCTTTGGGCTTAATTACTACTCCCACGTTCACCTGAAGTTCAAAATAAACGGTACAGACTTTTTTGAGAACAAATACTTAGAGTCCGATACCATGACCGACATGCCATATGCCATTTATCCTGAGGGCCTGTATCGAGCGATAAAGCTAGTTGAGACTCTAGATAAACCTATAATTATAACAGAGAACGGAATTGCAGATGATAAAGATGACAGGAGAGAGTTGTTTATAGAAAGGTATATCTATGCAATGGGCAGAGCTATTAAAGAGGGCTCAAAGGTTGAGGGATATTTTTATTGGTCGCTTATGGATAACTTTGAGTGGGCGGAGGGTTACGATATGAAGTTCGGGCTCTACTCGGTTGACTTTAAAACCCAAAAAAGAAAACTTAGACGAGGGTCCAAGGCCTTCGTTGACTTGGTAAAGAGTTAAAAGTTTTTTACTTGGATTGATCTAAGGAGTATATAGGAATGGCGGACCACATCCTGTTCAGGTAGGGGTTGTAACTGTACCATCATTTGAGCTGCCTGTTGATGCTGAATCGTCATCAGAGCAGCTTTGAAATGCCATAACTAGAACGGCTAGAAAAAGCATTTTTGTTATCTTTAACATATTATTTACTTCTTGTTTTTGTTTCTTGTTTATTAATTATCGTTCTAAAACGAATATTTTATTGAAAAGTTAATTTGTCTTCTTGGGCCAGGTATTATACCGCTGCTGTTTCTGAAGTCCCCAGGGTTTGAGTGTAGCCTAGATCCAATATATACCTTGTCCTCAATATTCTTGGCTATCAAGCTTAGATTGATTTTATCTGATACTTGGTAGGAGGCAGATGCGTTGATTGTGCTGTAGGCAGGTACAGGGCCTCTAATACCAAGCTTGCCTATATTGTCCCAGCCTCTGGAGGGCTCTCTTTCATCGTAAATTCTAAGATTATCATCCCCTACGTTGTGGAAGTCAGTAAAAACAGGACCTATATTCTTAAGGTCAACTCTAAAGCTCATTGATTTTACTGGATTCCAACTTATACCCGCAACCAACGTATTTGTTGGTGCGTATGGAAGCCTATTGCCAGAAATATCTTCATCATACCTTTCTGACATAAAGTAGTAGGGCTTAAGCTCGGCAGATGTCACTTCTGTTTTTAAAAAGGTATGAGAAATATTTACAGTTGGCACCAAAGGGTTCTTTGAAAGTTCTATTGTTGAGGAAAGCTCGGTTCCCAGCATCGTTACCGATCCAAGATTTTTAAATACCGAACCTCTTCCTGCAGCTACCAGGTTGTTGATATCTACATGGAAGAAAGAGAACTCAATGTCAAGCATTGAAAACAAGCCTTCAGATCGAATCCCTATTTCCTTGTTCCAGCTTTCTTCTGCCTTTAAATCTAAATTTGAGTCTTGAAGCGCAAAGTTGGTTACCTTAAGAGCCCCGCTTGATGGAGATGTGTAGCCCTTGTGTATACCACCAAACAGGTTAAACAGGGGAAGGGCTTTCATAAAGCTTAGACTAGGAAGGAGAACGAAAGATGTTCTATCCAGGTAGGTTGATCCATCCAATCGGTCAATTCTCTCCTGCTCAAAGAGCTCAAACCTTAAACCAGTTTGAAGGGTTATGAAGCCTAGATCTGTGCTGTTTGAAATAAACCCTGCTAAGGCCATGGTCTCGTAGTGATGGGCCTGGCCAATTCTATCCTCATCTTCGTTAAATGATCCGTTTCCATCTGTGTCTACATAGGGTTCACCCTCATCCCACTGTCCGTTGGCAACAACAACGTCATCGGTAAGTGGGTCCCAGATATCACCTCCGGGGTGGTAATAGATTCCAGATCGATCGTTTGGGGCGTTTCCAATCTTCCTGTTATCAATAAATCTTTCCCAGTAAACCCTAGATCCTATCTCAGTAGTTGATGCCATGTTAAAGAGGTTGTGATTGATCTTGTTGGTCTGCTCCATTCCAAGAACACAGAAAGTTCGAAGGATGCCAAAGTTGGACTCTCCGTTTCCTGTTCTGATTACATCATCATAGCCCTGATCATTAAGCGTTCTAATGTCATAGTCAGAAAGAATCTCTCCAGTTGACTCTCTGATTAGCATCTCGTCCTCCCTCCACCACCTTCTATCAAAGTAGCTGGTGAACAGCTTTCGTGTTCTAGTATGGCTATTATTTATATTGTAGGTCTCAATAAGATCAAGCGCAACTCTGTTTATTCTAAAGTTGTCGTGCTCCTTTGGGTTGAATGTTGGATTGCTTTCAAAGGAGTGCTCTGTTAGGCCCGTGTAGGTTGCGTTTGAGTTTTCAAAGTTTGATCCAAGCTTTAGGTAGAGGCTCTTGTTCTCCGTATAGTTGAAGGAAGATTTTAATGTGGCGTTGATCTGCTCAAAGTCATTGTTGTCCCTGAAGCCATCTCCGGCTTTATAAAGCAACTGAAAGGCGCTGTTAGCTCCAAACATGGTGCCAGTATTTGCTTCGCCAAAAAAGCTTTTGTAGCCATTTTCACCCGCCGTTAGCTTGATATCAGTAGAAAATGAATTCTTAGGTCTTCTGGTGTAGTAGTTTATAACGCCGCCCATAGTCTGTGGGCCATACTTAATGCTACCGCTTCCTTTAATAACCTGCATCCCATCAATTCTTTCAGCAGGAGGGTTGTAGTACATGTTTGGATATACATACAAAGCAGGCTGAATTGGGATGCCATCCTCTAATATTAGTACTCTCGAAGATCTCCTTGGATTTAAGCCTCTAATTCCAACGCTTATACGAGAGTTGCCTATACCATCATCTGAAAAAGCATGAATTCCCGGAATATGCTCAAGCATTTCCTGTGTTCCTATGGGGCTTATCTGAGTCATCATTTCTTTATCGATAACTGTTGCAGATCCAGCAAGGTTTTTATAGGGGGAGTTTTTATCACTAATAATTTTAAGTTCTGGATATAGTATAGTTTTGACAGTCATCAAGCAGGTCACTTTGTAGTCAACGTCATCAGAAACTGTTATAGTTTTTGTTAGCGTCTCATATCCTATAAAGTTAGCTGAAACATTGTAAACTCCATACGATAGCCTCTCATAAACGCAGACGCCATCTACATCAGGTGAGCACCCAAGCTCTG
Source organism: bacterium TMED198 (assembly GCA_002170735.1). Classification (GTDB taxonomy): domain Bacteria; phylum Fidelibacterota; class Marinisomatia; order SCGC-AAA003-L08; family D37C17; genus TMED198. The sequence goes on from NHIV01000068.1 coordinate 15,976, forward strand.
TACCATTTTCTCCAGTAATTATAATATTAGCCTCTGACAAAGCAAAGCTCTTATCTTTATCGACAACCTGAACAATTATTGTCTGACAAAACGAAAATGATATGAATAAAATTATGTTTAAAAATATTTTCATTTAGTAAACCTTTGGATTCTTAATTTTTTTACTGGTTTCATTTTCTTGAGATGGAAGCGATAGGTTGCAGTAGCTATCACCTGGAGTGCAATCACTTTCAGGCTCCGGCGATAAGATTGCGTCGTCTTCACATGAAGCAAGAACAATGCATGTAAAGGTAATTGCAACAAAAGAGAACATCTTTTTAAAAAGCTTCATCTACTTTTCTCCTTGAATTTCTTTTTCTGGTGATTCGTTTTTTTCACTGAACACCTCTTTTGTTTTTTTTCTTCCAACTTTTTGATACAATACATTTAACCCAATCATTGAAATTAACCACGTTATAAACTCAATTAAACTGGGGTCGCCATTATAGCCAAAGAATCCTTTAAGTAGCCCACCTATTGACCCTTTATCGTGCAGCATTGGGTAGGAGCCATCTAAATTCTTTTTAGGATTTATATCCCAAATTCTAGATGCCCATTTATCAGCCTTTTTTTCTTGATTAAGAGCAAATGTTTTAGATTCACCATTCATTCTGGTGGAAATAATTTTATCTTCATGTACTTGTGTTTTTCCACCTACATAAGGAATCACACCGCCGGATTCAAGTTCGTGTACTCCATAGGTTAACATACCGGCAGCTACAAAAATAAGAAACACTGATGTTACATTGAAAAATTGCTTTAATGGAATTTTTACACCTTGAACAAAAATTGCATATCCAGCAAACAAACCTAAAAGAGACCCAACTACTGAGGGAAATATTGATATGCCATCTTTAACCCCTATAGCATATAAAAATAATATAATTTCTACACCTTCCCTAAAAACAGCAACAAATGCTAAAGTAAAAATTCCATACTTAAAACCTGAAGACAACGACTCCTTGGCCTGGTTCTTTAAATCTTCAGATATATTTTTATTTTGAGCCATCCAAATAATCATTGTGGTAAGTACAGCTGATGCAATAATCATAACTACACCTTCAAAAATCTTTGAAGCGTTTCCTTCAAAACCGCCTGCAATCATTTGGAATATAATCGAAGCAATAATACTAATTAGAATTGCACTTGAGACACCGCCCCATAGCATTTTAATACTACTTTCATTGCCAGATTTACGAAGGTATGTATATAAAATACCTATAATAAGAGAAGCTTCAAGAACTTCACGAAACATAATGATTAGCTCTGCCATAAAAATCCTTTTTTTATTTAATTTAAATTGAGAATCATTCTCAATTGTGTAATTTATGATGGTATTTATAGAGCAACAAAGAATTATTTTGATTAAATAAAAATAAATAATTGGTTTAAGCTAATTTATAGCACAATATTTGATTGATCGTACTTAGCCATTGAAAACATGAATAAATTTAAAGAAGTAACTATACTCGGAGCTGGTCCAGCTGGTATGGGCGTCGCATATTATTGCAACAAGGAAGGTATAAAATACAGGCTATTTGAAAAGGGTAGCGTAGTTGGGGGGAACTGTATAACCTTTAACATAAATGGCTTTATGTTTGATTCAGGAGCTCATCGGTTCCATGATAAAGACCAAGATACTACGTTTTTAGTTAAGGACTTGCTTGGCCGTAGCATCCACCGGATTAATGTTCCAAGCCAGATATATATTAATGGAAAGTTTGTTGATTTTCCATTAACTCCTATTAACATTATAAAATTTCTTGGACCTTCATTAGTAGTCAAAGCAACTGCGTCCTTGGTTTTTAATAAGCTTAAAAATACAAAAATAAGAAACTTTAAAGATCTTGCTCTAAACAGATACGGTTGGATAATTTCAAACTTATTCTTACTTGGATATAGCGAGAAGCTTTGGGGAAGACCAGCCCATCATCTCTCAGCAAAAATATCTGGTAGCAGGCTTAAAGGCTTAAGCTTGAGGTTGTTGATGGCTGAAGCCTTTGGAATTAAAAAAAATTTACACCTTGATGGAAGCTTTTACTATCCAGAAAAAGGCATAGGTTCAATCTTCTCCACAATCAAGGAAAGATGTAATGAAGAAAATTTTTTTTTAAAAAGCAAAATAACATCCATCTTTCACAATCAAAATAAAATAACATCCATTGAAATTAACAAATCATCCAAGGTAGATATAGATCTATTAGTTAGCTCAATACCAATGAATATATTTATAAGATTGTTGAACCCTTTGCCACCCAAAAGTATTTTAGATGCCATTGATTCTATCAGCTACAGGGATTTGATCTTGGTTGTATTTATGCTAAACAAAGAAACAATTAATAGCAATGGCTCAATGTACTTTCCATCAAAAAAGTTTGCATTCACAAGAATATATGAGCCCAGAAATAGATCTAAGTTTATGTCTCCAAAAGGGAAGACTTCTTTGGCTGTGGAGGTGCCATGCGAAAAAGTTGATAAACTATCAGATGAGGAAGTTAAAAGCTTGATTAATACTATACAGAAGCAATTGGTTGATATTGGTTTTTTTGAAGTTAGTGATATTATAGAAATTGGAAATAAAAAAATTAAATATGCATACCCTGTGCTTGAATCAAGCTATAGCAGTAAATTATCTCCAATTGTAAAGTACATTTCGTCATTTGAAAATTTAATTGTAAATGGAAGAAACGGTAAGTTTGAGTATACTCATATTCATGATCATTTAAATGATTCAAGAGAAATAGTTTCAAACTTAAAAATGAACGGAGTAGAGATTGAAAACAAATAATGTATTAGCTGTAGTCCTTGCTGCTGGACGAGGGAGTCGTATGAAAGTAGATATCCCCAAGCAACTTGTTGAAGTTAGGATGAGGCCTATACTGACATGGATAGTTGATGATTTCAAGTCAAACTCTATTGATGTTGCGTTGGTTATTAATCCAGATGAAGAAAATCACTTCAAAGATTTTAAAGATATTGCCCATTTTGTATATCAGGCTGTGCCTAAAGGCACTGGGCATGCACTTATTCAGGCCCTTGAAATTATAAAACAATATGAGCTAGTATATGTGTTTGTTGGCGACAGCCCTTTTGTCGGTCAATCTACAATTAAAAAGATGCTTGAGGCTCATATTAAAGATTCAGCTGATTGTACTATTGTTAGCTCAGATTTTAAGAAGTCTTTCCCCTATGCTAGAGTTTTAAGATCAGATAATGGCCGAGTTTTAGGTTGTATAGAAGAAAAGAATGCAAACACTTTTCAGAAAAATATAAAGGAGTTATTTTGTTCTCACTATCTTTTTAATTCATCTATTATTCAGAAATATATTTTTAAAATAGATCCTGATTCTGATAATCAAGAAATATACTTAACAGATATAATTAATCTTTTAGTTCAAGACAGAAAAAAGATATCTGTACTGAAAGTAGATAACTGGAGGAGATTAGTAGGGTTAAATACTAAGGAGGACGTTGATTGGATCGAATCTCAAGATTTAAGCTAGTAGAGGAAACAAAAAAAATCTTCAAGAGTAGATTTAGTGTTGACCCTGCACATACAAGCTCTGCCCCTGGTAGAATTAACATTATTGGTGAGCATACTGATTATAATCTTGGTTTAGCTATGCCAGTGGGTATTAATAGGTGGGTTTGTGCCTCAATATCTCATAGAGTAGATAGTCAAATACATGTTTTCTCAAAAAACTTTAATAAAAGCTTACAGCTTGATCTTATTGGAAACATTGAGACAACAGACTTATGGGAGAAGTATATAGTAGGGATTTTATCAGTTGTTAAGCAGCGCTTTAATATTAAATTTGGATTTAATATGCTTTTATATGGTAACGTTCCAATAGGTGCCGGGGTTTCAAGCTCAGCCGCTCTGGAGGTTGCAATATTAGGATCAATCAAAGAGCTCTATCAGCTATCTATTACAACTAATGAATTTCTTGATATATGCAGCAAAGTTGACAATGATTATGTCGGGGTAAAGAGTGGCATGCTTGATCAATATGTGTCTTTGCTATCAGATAAGCAGGGACCAATGCTTATTGATTTTTCAAAGTCTAGTCACAAAAATTTAAAATTTTCTTTAAAAAAAGAAAACTTTATTTTAATAAACAGCCTTGTAGATAGAAAGCTTGCAAGGTCAGATTATAACGTAAGGGTCAAAGAGTGTAGGGAGGCTTTGGAACTAATAAATAGTAAGCTTGATCAGTCAAAGAAGATTTACGAGATTGATTGCGAAGACCTTAATTATTTAGATAGGCATTCAATCCATTATAAAAGACTTTATCATGTAGTAACAGAAAACCAAAGAGTATATAAATTGCTTTCAGCTATTAAAGAAGGAAATATTAATATGGTGGGAAAAATACTTAGCTATTCCCACAAAAGTCTTTCAGAAAATTATGAAGTAAGTTGTAATGAGATTGAATCAATTATTAAGGTTTCAAATTATGCGCCTGGTTTTTATGGTGGAAGAATTATGGGGGGAGGCTTCGGAGGCTGTACAGTAAACTTGGTTGATAGTGACAGGCTCGAAGAGTTTGAATCTTATGTACATTATCATCTATGTAGTAAATATTCTTTGAATGTTAAGATAGAAAGAGTTGAATTCTCAGATGGATTAAAATCTCATTGAATATATTCTTGGAATTAAGAATTAATCTCGATTAAATTTTTTCATGAATTTTTTTGTTAAAATTTTTAAATCATTTCAAAATAGAATAAAAGCCTTATTTAAAAAGTATGGATGGAAGGCTGCAGTTGGAATATTTTTTTACTACCTAATTAGGGATGTAACTCTCTATATTATCATACCGTATATGTTAGCAAGCAATTTTTTCTAGATCCACTATATAATAAATATTATTTAGATTTTTTTAGAAAGGGGAACAAATGCGTTTAAAAAAACTGACGTGGGAGAACCACAGAAGGGCTGAACGTTCTTGGTTTGCCAAGTATATGTTTAGCGGTGATATTTCAAGGCAAGACTATTCTTGTTACTTGAAGCAACAGTACCTATGTTATAAGGCACTTGAAGATAAGTTTAATAGTTTGGAGTCTGAAATTTATTTTCCAGACTCAAGATTAAAAAGAGCCGAAAGTATTTATCAAGATTTGTTAGAGCTCTGCCACAATTCAGATCAAATTCCAGTTTTTCAAAGCACTGAAAACTATATACATTATATTCTCCATGAGTGCCCCGAAGATTTGCTTTATGCACATGTATATGTCAGATATCTTGGTGATCTAAAGGGTGGGCAGATGATTGCAAAAAAAGTTCCGGGATCTGGAAAGTACTATCAGTTTGAAGAGCCAGATAAATTAGAAATGAAAATAAGGGCTAAGCTTAGAGATGATGATGTTTTCATTGAAGAAGCTAATAAATGTTTTATTTATGCCAATGATCTATTTGTAAGAATGCAAGAACATCTTCAGTATGGAAAAAAATAAAAATTTAATTTATAAAGGATTAACTAGAGTTTTTAAAACACTTTTGTAATTTATAGTGTGAAAAATATAAAAGGTTAAAGGATATAACTTGATTAGTAAAAGAAAGCAAGAGGAAAGAGATGCCAGAAAGAAAAGAATTATTGCTGCAGCATTAACTGTTTTTGATCGATTAGGTATAGAAAAAACTACAATAGGGGAAATCGCTGAAGAAGCTGGGTTTGGGAAGGCAACATTGTATTACTATTATCCTTCAAAGGATGATGTTTATATTGAAATAATGATTACAGGTTGGAAATCATTGTGGGAAGAAATTGAGGAGGCAACTGTTACAGATAAGCCTCCAAAAAAGAAAATTTTTGAAATTCTTCAGCAGGTATGCAAAGTTGTCAATAACGATAAAAACTTGTACAAATTTTTATTTACAGCTCCATCTTTTATTCAGGAAACTGAAAAGTTGCCTTGGAAAACATATCAAGAAAGGTTGTATTCTATTTTGCAAATTATTATTGATAAAGGGTGCAGTGATGGAGAATTTATAGATCTTAAGCCTAGCATAATTATGCAGGCTATAGGAGGTCTTTTCCATGAGATGGTTCTTGGTAACAAAGATACTTTATCTGAGAAAGACTTTGAACTTATGATATCAAATCTTCTTTTAAATAAATCATAGTTAAAATAATAAGTTTAAAAATCGAATACGTATTCGAAAAAAGTATTGCATAGAAATTGATTGTCCCTTAAATTTTCTCTCTTGAGAGTAGTTCTCAATTTAAAAAATATTAATAATATTCAATTGAGCTCTATCTTCTGTCATTAGAGAGTATGTGCTTGCTAACATGTCCTTTCCTCGATTTTGTAGAGCTCAATTGAATTATCTGAAATGGTTAATAATAAAATTATTTTTATGAGTTTTTTTGCAAATCTATTTTTTATTTCTTTTTGTATTTCTGCAACCTTTAATGGAACAGTTTTAGATCAATTTGGCAGTCCAATTGACAAAGCAAATATTATATATGATTCATATGGTTCATCTACAGATAAAAATGGCAATTTTTTCATTGAGCTAGATGAGACAAAACCAAATAAAATTATTAAAATTTCTCATATTGGCTATAAAACTAAATCCATTTCAGTTAACTTTTTTATTAAGGGTCAAAATGAAATAGTTTTAGATAAAGATTATTTGTTGCTTGACCAAGTTGTTACAACTGGAATTCATTTAGAAAAATCACTTTTAAATAGTCCCATTTTAACTGAAGTGATTTCAAATGATCAAATTAGACAGATGTCCGCATCAAGTTTAATGGATGTACTTGAAAAGACAATTCCAAGTATTGAATCTGAAGTTCAACAACATGGAGGGCAAGATTTAAATATACAGGGTTTAGATAGTAAATATTATTTATTTTTAATTGATGGAGTTAGAATGGCAGGTGAAACTGCAGGTAATATTGATTTCAATAGGATAAATCTAAGTAATATTGATAGGATTGAAATAATTAATGGTGGTGCATCTGTCCTTTATGGCTCTGGTGCAGTTGGTGGTGTTGTTAATATTATAACAAAAGGCGTTAAAGAAAATTTAGACCTAAGTATTACAACTAAAAGCTTTTTTAAATCTATAAAAAATGATCAATATATTAGCTCACATATTAACTATGGGATTAATTCCTTTTTTATACAGCTTGATGCTAATTTAAAAAAAGGTGATGGTTACAGAAATAATAATGGATTGATAATACAGCCTGTTTTTGGTTATTACAGTTTAGGATCTAGGGTTAAGTTTGTGCCGTCACCTAGGCTTTCAGCTGATTTCAGGATTTCTAAATATTTAAATGATTCTGAGAATTTTAATGATCAAGATAATAGTTTTTATAAGTTTAGAGATATAGGAGGGCTTTTTGTTGTTAATTACAGCGATCTTCAAAGTAAGAAAATAAACTTTTTTATAAAAAGAGATAACTATAAAAAAAATTTATATAACTACACTACCAATGAGGGTAATCAAGTATTATTAAGTGACTACAATATTTTGCATTCTAGGTTAGTATTTATATTAGATGAAAATATAAATTTTTTCAAAAATGTTTCATTTGGGATTGAATCATTTTATGAGAGTGTAAATAGTCCTGACAACCTTAATGTACCTGATGATGGATACTTTGGTTCTTCGATTAGTTTAAGAGAGGGTTTAACCCAGTCTATATTTTTAATATCTGATTTAATATACAACAATTATCAATTTGTAATAGGGGCTAGATTAGACAATCATAGCAACTATGGAAATCATTTTGGACCTAAAATGTCATTTATGTATAAAAAAAATAATAACTATACCTACCGCTTGAATATGTCAAAGAATTTTAGGTCACCAACTTTGAAAGAGCTGTATATGAATTGGAGCCATGGAGGAGGAGGTGGTTTTATTTTGAAAGGAGATAGTTTGTTGTTGCCTGAAGAGTCATTTAATTTAAGTGCTACCCTAGAGTTTCATAAGTCTAATTATTATGCTACTTTAAAGTGCTACTCAAATTATATAAAAAACATGATTTTAGATATAGATGATTTTATGATGTCAGATGATTTTTCTGCTGGCGATACTCTCATATATTCAAACATAAAATCTGTTTCAGTCTCAGGCTTAGACTTAACTTGGAAATATTATAAAAGTAAAAAACTTCAATTTGTACACTATATGAGTTATTTATATCCTTACAATAATTTAACTGGAAGTCAATTAGATGGAACAAATAGAGTATCAATGAAATTTAGTATTGATTATTCATTACTAGAATGGCTTCAAATAAGTTCTAGCACAAAGTATATTGGAGAAAAATATTATAGTGAAAAATCTACCGATCCATACTTTGTAGTTAATTTTTCTTCAAAAACAAGTTTAAACAGCTTTATTTCTTTTTCATTTGGGGTTGATAATGTTCTTAATTATCAAAATGAAAATAACTTTAGTACAGTATTTGGTCAAACTTTTTTTATTAATATGGATTATAAATATTGATGAAAAATTTTATATTAATTCTATTGCTAGTAATTTCATGTGATAATCATTTGATTGAACCTTATGATTTAGTTACATTGGGAGTGGTTGGGACAGGTAATTCAAATTTTCAAATAATTGACTCTCATTCATATGATGACTGGCAATATTTTTCAATAGGTCCATATGCAGACACATTAATCAGTGTTGAGGTTGATTCGAGATGTGATGATGTGACATGGGATATTGCCTTTAATCGAAATCATATAAGGACGAACGGTGGAACCTCAGGCTCTGCTTGTGGGGGTGCCTACATCAATAGAGACAAAACATGGAATGAAGAAAATTTTAGTCAATTTAGTTTTGAGCAAAGTAGCTATTCAAGTGAATCCATTAATTTTCATTTTGATACTTCCATAAATAGTGTTTACCAGGGTTTGGGAAATTTTGGATCAACATGTGCTAGCTTAGAGCTTGAGGATTGGGGTAGCTTTGATTCAAATTACACGCTCATCCCAACTAATTTCCAATTTTTTGTAAGGAGTTCCAATGGTGAAAAGATTATTGCAATGTGGATTCCTTCATACTATGGGACTGGATCAAGCGGTGGATATCCATTAGTTAATTATATAATATTTGATAATGAAGATTTAGAGTTTAATTGCTTAAATCAGTTACAATGTAAAACTGATCAAGAATGTCAAGCATTGTAGTATTATATACTAATTTAAATTTGAAGTCTATATTTAACGTAGTAGTAGCTTAGTTTACCAACTTGTTGATCTTTATAAAGTGCTTTTTAACTGCTGCCTAAGACTTAATGCCTTTTTGCCTTAGCAATTTCTGAAAAATCTACATTTTTATACTGAAAGTTGCATCCTTTTGTAAGTTGATCTCCATAGGTATCGAGCCAGTCTTTATGAAGGGCTAAATCTATGAGAGTCGGCGGAATTATATTAAACTTAACAGAATACAAATCATCAACATCGCCTGGTAGTGAAATGTTTCTTGCATAGTGGAAGTTGTCAATCAGGTTGATATGAGGAACCAGATCAATAAATGTACTTAGGCCAGTTTTTTGATTTACAACTAATGCGGTAATATGAAGATAGGGAACAAATCCTCCAATAGGCGTTCCATCAGGGATATTACTTTCATCCCAGTTTACTCTAGCTTCTATGTGTACATTGGTTTGGTTCTCAGCTAGATGCATAGCCATAGGCATAACGTGGTCCTTTATAGCACCTTCAAAGATAAAAACAATCCCAGGCTTAACACGCTCTTCTCCAATAACTAGCTCAGGCGCTGCAATTAAACAATTTATAATACACGATATAAGTAAAATTTTTTTCATAAAGGGTCCTTTTTAGAGATCGTTAATTAACATTTATTATGTTGGTAATTTAATATGTATGTTGGAATGATAAAAGGCCCAGAATTCACTGGGCCTTTATTTATGGTTGTACGGCTGGAGGAATAAACTACTTTATCGCGATCTTCTTAGCCTTTGGCTTAGGAGCTTCTTGCTTGGGAATTTCCAAGGTAAGCATGCCATCATGAAAGTTTGCATTGATAGCATCTTCTTTAGCGTTTTCAGGCATGTAGAACGATCGAGAGAACTTACCATATCTAAGCTGCCTCGCATGGAAATGGTTATCATTATTTTTATTTATTCTCTCTCCTGATATTGTAAGCATGCCATCGGTAATGTCAAGGCTGATGTTCTTCTTGTTAACCCCTGGCAGCTCGCAGTTAATGGTGTACATTGAGTCAGACTCACTGATTTCAAACTCAGGTGACCATGTTGAAGAGCTTTCGTATCGTATAGAAGGTGAATAGTTCATTTGGTTGAACCATCTGTCTATTTCGTTAAAGATATTGCCGTTGTTGTTCCATTTAATAAGTGTCATTTTTTACTCCTTTGTTTAGTTGAAATTTTTACACTTTCACATTTATAGGTTGCAACAAGTGTACCAAAACAAAGATAAGTATATTTTTATGACAAAATTAAACTATATAATGACATTATGTCTTTTTATGCTGACATAACGTCATTAAATGAAAGAAGGAAGGAGAGTATTTCTAAGAACTTGTTTCTTCTTTGTTCTTATCTTTCTGTTTGGAGCCAGAGTCGTCCTCATTGATCTCATCTTGAATTTCCTTCTGAGCCTTTTTAAACTCCTTAAAGCCCTTTCCAAGGCCCCTAGCCAGCTCAGGAAGTTTCTTGCCACCAAACAGCACCAAGACCACGAATAGTATAACTAGTAGTTCAACGGGTGAAAGTCCAAACATATTATCTCCATTTAATTTGCTTGTAATAATTTAAATTTATTTTTAACCATTCTCAAGGATGATATTTATATATAAGTGAGTATTATTTTTTAACTACCAAGGGGTAAAGAAATGCATATGATTTCTCTTGAATTTCATTAAAATATCTGTTTGGGCCATCATGTCTCCACATCCCACTAAGCGTGCCCCAGTACTCATGCCTACCACCTTCCTTTATATGAATCTCATGCACTATTTTAGTTTGATTCAGTTTTTGATTAATTGGCTCAGATCCGTACACTCTATCAAGAAGTATGTTGAACGTAAAGGGAAAACCAATTTTATATGGAACTACTAAGTCTTTAGTTCCATGGAACAATATTACAGGGACGCCATCCTCACTATCAATCCAATCTAGATTTCCAATAGCTCCCCAGCAGCTAATAAGCGCGGTTGGGGTGCTGTCATGCTTATAAAGATTGCCTGAGCAGTCTAAACAGCCTAAGTCTGGATAAGATGCTTTTTCAAAAGTGGATGAGGGTCTATCCTGTCTATCAAAGTATGATAGATGCAGCCCAATAAACGCTCCAGCGCTGCTGCCCCAAACAAAAATTTTAGATGGATCAATGTTGTAAAGCTGATGAAACTCTCGCAAGAACCTAATCAAAGCACTACCATCTTGAACCGCTTTATAGACAGTCCTCTCACCGCTGAAGTTGTTTAGTACATTAAGTCCAAGCCTATAGTTGGCAGACACTGCTACAAAACCTCTTTGTGCAGCTTGGGTAGAGAGTTTTACCATATCATTAGCCTTTTTATCTCCTGTAACAAATGCTCCTGAGTGAAGAAAAACAATTACAGGCCTTTTAGTTTCAGTATCATCAACAGGCTGATAGATATCCATGGTAAGATCTATATCATAGTTATTAAGATTTGACCAACTTTCAAATGGTGGATTGGGGGCGTTTCCATAGATAATGTTAGAAGTGATTTCAACTCTATCAAAGATATAGTCAATGTACCTCGTTTCAGCATTGATAGTTGAAAAAAATAGAGCTAGAAAGCATGGAACTAAAGGAATCATCTAATCTAGTAGCTCTAAAATAAAATTCTTTAGTACAGCCTTTCCATCATTGGTATCTATATTTTTATCTGGCTTAAACTCAATACCTTGGGACTTGTTGAGATCGCAGTATGATCGCATGATATCATAGCTGAACTCGGGATGGAATTGAATGCCGTAGCTTCTATTAACCATAAAAGACTGAACCCCCATTGAATTTTCAGCTAGTAGTTTTGATGATGGTGGAGTTTTGGACACTGTATCCTGATGCGTCTCATAGACGCATATAGAAGGTGGAAGATTCTTGTATAGCCCTGTTTTTTGACCCTGATCTGTTAGAAAAACATCGTGAGATCCAACCTCCCATCCAACGGGGTTTCTAATAACCTCACCTCCCAGAGCCTTTGCAAGTATCTGGTGCCCAAAGCAAACCCCAAGTATTGGCTTCTTAAGTTTATGGGCCTTTATAATTTTATCTTCCATAAATGCCATCCAGTCTTTATTTTCCATAACGCTGTCCGCGGAACCAGTTATAATCCACGCATCACCGTCATTTTCATCGTAAGTTTCTCCTTTATAGGCCTCAATTGTTTTCATGTTTGCACCGCATTCTTCTAGGGCACTCTTAAACCAGCTTGCCTTGTCTCCAAATACACTTTCAACAGAAAGACTTGTTTCTCCAGCTACAAGCAATAAAATTGTTTTCTTCATAGAGCTAATATAAAAAATTATTCAATCAGTTTGTTTAAAATCAATTAATCGTTTGGGATGTAAATGTATTGACTATAACCACTCCTATAACAATTAGACATAGGCCAAATATTGCTTGCCATGTTAGAGCATGATCATATATTAAGTAGCCAAGAATAGATATTGAGAAAACACCTAGACCTGCCCACGTTGAATACACTATAGCAATCGGAATAGTTTTTATGGAAAATGTTAATAAATAAAAAGAACATATATATAAAATTGAAAGAGCAACGGTTGGCGCAGGCTTTGTAAAGTTCTGAGTAATGGGCAGAAGCATCGTTCCGGCAACTTCGCATATCACAGCACCAGCAAGAAAAACATAAGACATAATAAAACCTCCTTAAAAAACTATTTAAAACTATTAAGTATTTTTTTAGCTGTCAATCGCCCACTTTTAATGGCACCATCAATCGAAGGCTCCGTGCTCCAGTCACCGCAAAATAAAATATTATTTTTAGATTTAATTTCTTCTCTAAATTTGTGCAGAGCACGTTTAATCCTATAAGTTTTTTCTAAAGAAATATTATTTCTATCAATACCTGTTATTAATGTAAACTCATTTAATATTTTTTCTTCGCTTGAGTTTAAGTTTAAACTTGAGACTGAGTACAATGATTTGTCAGTGTCTGAGTAGCTCTTAGAAATATTCGTTAGGCACTGAACGGAGTTAGTTTCAAAACTTTCATCAGGAACAAGGAGAATGCTTTTGCCTAATCTATTCTCTTTTGAGCTGATATAGAAAGTAGAAGTTGAATTGTAATCTAGATCTAGGTTTAACTTCATAAACCTGTTTGTTTCATGAAGCGGCATCGCTAGAACCACCTTATCAAACCTAGCTGATCTTCCATTTTTAAAGTGTGCCCTGTGACCAGAAATCTTAGAAAGTTCATAGTTGTAGCTGACATCAATGTTAGATTTTTCAATTATTTTTTTAGATAGCATTGACATCCCTCCACTTGGCAAGCCTGCTCGTCCAAGTGCAAATTTTTTAAAAACTTTAAGAAAAAAACTGGCATCATTTTCAAGATCTTCTGATAAAAATACACCCCCAAAAAAAGGAAAGAAGAACAACTTTAATGATTTTTTGCTTAGAGTGTTTTTTAGAAAAGAGGAAGTGCTTTGTTTAATAAAACCTTTATCTGAAAATAAAAGAAAGGACACAATCTTAAACAAGTCAACACCAGAGAAAATTTGAACAACATTAGATCTTAAAAATTTTAGGGGGTGATAAATAGGGTTGAATAAAGAATAGTTTTTATTATGAAGAAAAACTTTAGCACCGGAATCAAAATATTGAAGATCAAGGTCTTTATAAATATCTAGATTTTTTAGCTCTGAGTAGTTGTTCAATAAAACTTGAAAGCCTTTGTCAAGAATAAAACCATTAACTTTATCTGAGCTTGCCCTTCCACCACAAGAATCATTTTTTTCATAGACCTCAACCTCAACATTATTCTTTTTTAAATGGTGTGCGCAGGATAAGCCTGATAAGCCTGCACCTATAACTAAGACTTTTTTCATTATCTAAAGAAAGACACCAAATAAACAAACAGTAAAATAATCACAATAGGTAAGCTGCAAATTAAGAACCATATAAAAAATCTAAATCCAAAGTATTTAATTTTTTTAGATAACATCACTAGATCAGTAAATAGCACCAAGAACGTTTCTAGGATCTGGGAAAATTTTTAAAGCCCTATCCCTTTCAGCCTCCGATACAACACCTGGCATGTCATAGGTTTTGGGCTTCAACAGGCTAAGTTGGAAGTGTAGATGCGGTGGCCAGCCTCCATTCTCATTTTCGTTTCCAATCTCAGCAATGATTTCTCCTGCTTCTATGGCTTGATTTTTATATTTACCCTGAAGAGACTTTTTTGAAAGATGCCCGTATAGTGCATAGACATTCTTATTATCGATAACATGCTCCATAACCAAAGTGTATCCATAGTCAAAGGGCTTATTATTATAGCCAAACAAAAACACATTACCATCAAAGAAAGATTTTATCTTAGTTCCAACAGGTCCGCCAATATCTATTCCAACATGAATATTTCTTTGTTCCTTTTCAAAGAGTTCGCCCTTGTACATATTCTCTCTCTTCTCATCATAACGTCCAATGGAAAAGTCCGATTCATTTGAGCTTGAGGAGTACTCAGCTCGGGTAAAATCATGAATGGTGTACTTTGGAGGTAGATCAACAATTTTTCTGTACAAATATTTAGAAAAATTTGGACAATCAGGTACTGGGCTACCGCTATCTATTGAAGACAACTTCTTTGCCTGCACCTTCGAAGTAGAAGGTATCATTTTCAAATACTATGCTTCCGTTTACAATGGTCTTGACTGGACATCCTTTGAGCTTCATTCCATCAAAGGCCGACCACCCGCACTTTGAAAAGACATTGCTGTTTGACACTTCTTTAACTTTTTCCATATCAACAAGTGTTACATCTGCATCATAGCCAACTTCTAGCTTGCCCTTTCCTTTTATATTGTATATTCTTGAAGTTGATTCGCTCATCCACCTAACAACATCAGATATAGAAATAGTTTTTTCAGAAACCTGATTAAGCATAAGGGATAAAGAGGTTTCAACTCCAGGCATACCTGATGGGGCCTTGCCGTAAGGAAGCTGTTTCTCTTCAATTGTATGTGGAGCGTGATCAGTAGCTATGCAGTCAATTGTACCATCTCTGAGTCCATCCCAAAGACCCTTTTGATGAGCTTTTTCTCTTATTGGAGGGTTCATTTGTCCGTACGATCCAATTCTATCATAAATATCTGGCGCGTGAAGTAGGAGATGCTGAGGTGTGGTTTCCCCCGTTATCAATCCAGTTGCTTTGTGTTTGCGTATAATATCAACCTCATCAGCAGTGCTAATATGCAGCACATGTAAACGTTTTTCATATTTAAGGGCAAGGTCTACTGCTTTTTGTGTAGCTTTAACAGCCGCCTCAACTGGTCTAGCCTTTACGTGATCAGAAAACGATCCAGTTTGTGTGTATTTAGAAAACTTGTTTAATGTCTCTTCGTCCTCAGCGTGAACTGCAATAATTCGATTGCAGCAGGAAAATATTTTTTCTAAGGCCTCATCGTTGTCTACAAGCAGATCACCGGTAGAACTCCCCATAAATATTTTTAACCCACAGTTTCCTTCGAGTTTTTGAATTTCATCTAGGTTGTCACTGGTTGCACCCAGGAAAAAGCTGTAGTTGACCAGGCTTTTTTCAGAGGCCATTTTGTTTTTTTCTGATAGCAGCTTAAGGGTTGTAGTTGATGGCTTGGTGTTTGGCATTTCAAAGAACGTTGTAATGCCACCAGCAGCAGCACCCATTGAGCCGGTTCTAAGGTCCTCTTTATGTGTAAGGCCTGGATCCCTAAAATGTACCTGAGGATCAATTATACCTGGTAGAACATGTAGCCCGGAGGCATCGATCACCCTGCAATTTTTTTGTTCGATTCCTTGCTGGATAGATTTAATTTTTTTGTTTTCGATCAGTACGTCAGCCTTAAAAACCTTTTCAGAGTTAACAAGCATGCCGTTCTTAATTAGTAAAGAATTTGAGTTCATATGTACCAATAACTTATTGTATCTAGATCAAAAAATATATAAATTATTTTGTTAATTGAGAAGGAATTCGGTTAGAGTCCGAAGCTGACGCGCAACTGTGTTTTCAATTGAATAAGCCAGATACTTCTCCTATTTCTCTGCCTCGCGAACAGGCAGTTTAATTCTTAAAAATCAAGGAAGAACAATGAAAAAAAGTATGTTTATATTTTCAGCATTACTATTAATTGGCTGTGACAATTCTAACCCTAGCAGCGATAGCACTCCATGGACTTTTGATCCGGGATCAAGTGAAAATACTCCATGGACTTTTGATCCGGGATCAAGTGAAAATACTTTATGGACTTTCGTAGCAAATGAGGGCTCGTTTGGTTCAAACAACGGCACAGTATCAATGGTAGATGAATTTGGTGAAGTCTATGAAACAGAAGTGATTGGCGATGTAGTTCAATCGATCGAGGTATATAATAACAAGCTTATTGTTGCAATAAATGTTAGCGAAAAGCTTGCGATATTTGATATTAGCGAAGCAGGTTTAAGTAACTGGGTTGAAGTTGATCTTTCAGGAACACCTCCAAGAGAGATTGCTGTAGTAAATGGAAGGGCTTACGTTTCATGTTGGGGCGATTCTGATTACAATGTTTATGGTACAGTACCTGGCTACTTGAAGGTTGTAAACCTTGAAACCTTAGAGGTTGAGACAAGCATTGAGGTCGGTATCATGCCTGAGGGTTTGGTATATGATTTAAGCAACCTATGGGTTGCAAACAGCGGAGGCTCAACTTTAAGCAAAATAGATGTAACTTCAAATACTGTTACAGAGACTATTGAAGTAGGGAAAGGGCCTCAAAATTTAATTCTTAATAATAATGATATCTATATATCAAGAAGGTGGTATGAGGTTTATGAAGTTGATGACCAAGGATATTGGGTAGACTATGAAGAGCTTCATGGATCTTCAATGATTGGAGGTTCAGAAATAGTTATGAGAGACTATGGCTCTGGTATTGTTTGCGGAGGATCTGTTGTTAAGTTTAATGATGCAGTTTACAGGTCTTACAATGGGGGAATTTATTCTCTTGATAGCGAGTTGAATCTAGAAAGTGCAGGCAGAATAGGGGAGTATGAGAGCAGTCCATATTCAGTAGAAGTTATAAACAACTTCTTGTGGTTTTCAATAAGAGGAGATGTTGATGAAAACTATATTGAAAGTAATGGAACTGTAAGGGTCTTGGATTCGAGTGGTGCTGAAGTATCTTTCTACAATGTTGGAATTGCTCCTGGTGATTTTGCTCACTGGGCCAAGTAAATAGAAAATGAAGAGAGTTGTTATACTCAGCGCAACATCAAAGTCAAACCTAGAGCTTGCAAAGAGCTTAGAAACCATTTTAAGCAAGCTTAACGTTACTACAAAAATAATTAACTTAGAGGAGTATAGCTTCCCGCTGTACTCCTCATCCAAGGAAGAAGAGGGGCCTCCTGCAAATGTTTTTGATCTATCAAACAAGCTGGTTGAATCAGATGGAATGGTGGTATGCGCTCCCGAGTACAATGGGGGAGTTCCTCCTGTTGTTTCTAACGCCATAGCATGGATTTCTGTAACTACTAAGAACTGGAGAGATGGCTTCAATGGAAAGAAGGGGGTGGTTGCTTCAAGCAGCGGTGGAGCTGCCAATAGGTATATTGCATCAATGAAGAGCCAGCTGGAACACCTAGGGATGATAGTATTGCCTCGTACTATTGTAGTATCAAGCAGTAAACCAATCAATAAAAAATCTTCAAAACAGATTTTATTGCAGCTTTCAAAGATCTTATAATTTTATAAAAAAATATTTTTTATATAAAAATATTGGACTAACTTACTTTTAATCCAATTTTTAAAAGCCAACAAGGACAAAAATGTATCTTACTTTTTTAATAATAGTTCTTTTTACATATAGCTGTCAAAACCAACAACAAGTTTCACCTTCTCCTGAGCCTAAGAGACTTGTTTCTAATAAAGAGAGATAAGAAATATATAAAAGAAATATTTTATAAATTTTACAGACAAAATGATGTGCATGCAATATGGAGCAAAATAAATAGATCAATTGCAATTAAGCACCCTGTATTTATGAATAGGTAAATAATAAATTCTAAATTAAATTAATTAATTACAACCAAGGAGAAACGATGAAAAAGCAAATTTTTGTTCTTTTAATTTTATTTTTTGCAATGAATTGCTCGGGATCTGCAGATCCAAGTCCTAATCTAAGCCCTGAAGCATCATCAGATACAGTAGAAGGCTTGCCAGAATGGTTTTTAAACTCACCGGAAAAAGATGGTTTTCAATATATGGCTGCAGAGGCAACTAGCAGGCAAATGCAACTTGCTATAGACAAAGCGAGGACAGATGCTGTTACCAGTCTGTCATCAATGATTAACTCAGAATGGAGTGGATATGTTAAACGTATTCAAGAAGAAACTGGAATAGGGGTTGATTCAAACCTGCTAGACCAATTCTCAAAGACTACAGAAAATACAATATCAAATCAGCTGCAGAACCTAAAAATGGTTAAAAAAGATATTCAAGTTGAGAACAGTAGTGGGACTCGAATTTACCGTGCATATGTTTTAGTTGAGTTTAATGAATTAGCTGCGCAGGAGAAAATGTTGGCAGAAGTCAAGGCTAATCAAGAGTTGTTTGATGCAATTAAAGCAACAGAATTACTTGATGAAATGAATTCAAAAGTTGAAGATTACAGAAACAGAATGAATGCAAAGTAAAGTTTATAGGCTATTATTTTTATTTATATTTTATAGTAGTTTAGAGTCTCAGGTAAATACTGAGTCAATGAGATATGGCTCTAATGAAAGTTTATTTAAACAGACTTTTGATATAGGCTTTGATTTAGAACAAGCAAGTTCTAAAATATCAAATAGTAGTTTTAGCTACAGGTTGGATTATACTGGCTTAAAAAAACTTAGTTCTTTTTTTATTCTTAGCTATTCTAATTCATATTTAGAAAAGGATAATAGAAAAGATATTATATCCAATAAAGGTTTTGCTCACGGCCGCTCAACCTATCAGCTTTATGATGATTTTTTTTTTGGAGAAATTTTTCTTCAAAAAGAGTTTAATGATTTTATTTTCATCAAAGACAGACAACTTGTTGGTAGCGTCCTGAGATTGAAGTTATCTCAAAGTTATCATTTATATCTTGGACTTGGAATTATGTCTGAAAAAGAAGTGTATGAATTTGATCCAACAAAAGACCTTATAAGATCAACAAACTATCTTAGTGGATCAATGAACATTATGGAAAATATAATATTTAATAATATTATTTATTTTCAGTTTGATCTTTCAAACACTAATGATTACAGAGTTTTACTAGATAGTATGATTGATTTTACTGTTAATGAGAATATTTCCATAAGTTGCGTTGTAAACTACAGATTTGACAATGATCAACATGAAAATTTAAGTAAGTACTACTATATATTAAGTAATAATCTATCTGTTAGCTTCTAATGCCTAAACTTTCAGAGTCTCAGTCAATTAAAGTTGTTTTGACAGCAGTGTTTGCAAACTTTTTTGTAACTATTGCTAAGATTTTTGGCTGGTTTATAAGTCTGAGTCCATCAATGCTTGCTGAGGCAATTCATTCATTTGCAGACACCTCCAATCAACTTCTCATATACGTTGGAATTAGATCATCAAGGGGAGGTCCAACTAAGGAACATCCTTTTGGAAAAGGCCAATCAAGGTACCTATGGAATTTAATTTCAGCTGCTGGAATTTTCTTTATTGGGTTTGGTGTTACGACCTATCACGGAGTACACTCACTGCTTGATCCGCATCATGGAGAGTATAGCGTTGGATTGATAACTGTTGGGATTCTTATTTTTACGTTTGTAGTTGAATTCTATGCTTGGTACGTTGCATATAAAGCAGTTAATGCCGACCTAGATGGCAGGTCTTATTACCAATACCTAAGATACGGTGATGATCCAACAGCGGTGGGGGTTTTTTTAGAAGATTCAATAGCAGTTATAGGCGTAGTAATTGCATCTATTGGTATAGGTCTCTCAAGCTACTTTAACAGCCACGTTCCCGATGGCGTAGCATCTATTGTTATTGGGCTTCTCATTGGTATAATGGCGGTTATCTTAACTTTAGCAAATGCTAGACTTTTAATAGATGCATCAATTCCTCAGTCCGATGAAGAAGAAATCAAAGAATTTATTAGGAGCCATGGAACTATAAAGAGCTTGGTTTCAATGAAAACAGAGATACTTTCTCCTAATAGAGTAAGGCTCTCATCTGAAGTAGAATTTGATGAGTCTCAATTGATTGATGAGGACGCAATTGCAAATGCTCACCTCGCTATTGAAGATGAATCTATTGAAAATGATAAGGCTTTAAGAGATTTATCTGCAAAACAAATTGCCATGGTTGCGAGACATGTAAATGAGTTGGAACAACAGATATTTAAGAAATTCCCTGATATTGTTACAATTGATTTGGAGGTGAAATAAACGTCTATAATGAGCTGGGAACAGGTTAATATTAAGTTTGAGGGCTTGCCAAGAGGCTTTAATTTAATTACAGATACTATCCTTGATAAAATTCCTCAAATTAAGTCATTTAGGATTGGCCTTCTTAATATTTTTCTTAAACATAC
The DNA here is from genome assembly GCA_002170735.1 of bacterium TMED198. Taxonomy (GTDB): domain Bacteria; phylum Fidelibacterota; class Marinisomatia; order SCGC-AAA003-L08; family D37C17; genus TMED198. Next base: position 36,789 of record NHIV01000068.1, read on the forward strand.
ATCGGCTTCATTGTCTATCAATGAAAACGCGTGCTCAGATGTCAGGCAAGATCTTGAGTCATACTTTAATAAATTTGTTCCTGAAAACGAGCCCTACTATAGGCATACCCTTGAAGGCTCTGATGATATGCCCGCTCACATCAAGTCCTCAATACTTGGTAGCAGTCTCTCTGTTCCAATTAGTAGTGGTAGGTTAAATTTAGGAACGTGGCAGGGAATTTTTCTTTGCGAACATCGAAGCTTACCTCATACTAGGACTTTAACAGCTACGATTAATGGTGAAAAATATTAGAAGTTATACTACTTATTACCCATTATAAAGTTTACCATCTCTATAATGTCCAAGATGTCAACGGTTCCATCGCTGTTTAAGTCTTCGTGTAAGTACTCGCATGATCCGTCATCAACGTTTGCATCTTGATCAAAGTTAATAGCTCCTTGATATGTGCATCCAAACTTTAGAAAAGATGAATATTGGCAGTCCGATGTATCGTAGTCACCAATAGCATCTGCTATAGGGTTGTAGTTAAAGGCCAATGGGTCTGTACAGGTTGATCCGGACATACAGTGGTTTCCCATCCAGTAGCATTCATCATCCTCCATGCAGTCAAACTGGTTGTTATAGCTCATGCAGTCATCGCTGGCTTCCATACAGTGGTCTCCCATCCACATGCAACCCTGTGCCTCCATACACTCAATCTGTGTTTCTATGTCATCGCATGGGTTGCATTGATCCCCATAGAGGCATGAGCCATCATCAATGGCAGCTTGGTGCTCGTAGTTACAAGCCGATGGGTCTATACACCCGTACATATCATCTAATAGACTAGGAAGGTATGTATACTGAAAGTCGTATTGGTTTGGCATGTTAAACTTGTACCTAACAACCATATTATGATCGATCATAACGTAGGAAGAGTAGGTTGATCCTGCAAACATGTTCCATATAAGGTGGTCAGGAGATCCATCTTCATTAAAGTCGGTATCTCCATTTATAATAACAGGGTCATTTCCATGCTCTCCGAGATCTTTATAAAGATCTGCCCACTCTTGGCAGCTGTAAAGAGTGGGATCACTTACGTTGTTATCGAGGCTGACCAGAAACTCAATGTCATCGTTTTGATTTGTGAACTCATATATTTGATCCATCAAACTGACAAGATCATAGCATGCAGGTCACCACGTTGCGTTCATACTGATTAGAATTATGTTGTAGTCACCACCATTAATGCTACCGTTTAAATCAGAAAACTTAAAAATGTTTTCTTCATTAGTTTGGCCTTCTTCATAGCAAATTTCAAACTGGAGGTTTTGATCAGCAAGACTTAGCGTATCGCCAATATCATATATAGATCTATTTAAATCATGGAAATTAGGGGCGCAATTTTTTTCATCTGCATAAAGTGATACACAGAAAACAAAAAGTAATAGAGCCTTTATCATTAGGGAGTTTCCCTTTTTAGCCCAGTATCAAATTAACAGTTGCAACTATATCTAAGATGTCAAGGGCTCCATCTTGATTTAAATCTGCTAGAGTGAGTTGATTTTCTTCAAGCTCAATATTATTAAGAACTGCACCAATCATTACTACTATATCTTGGATATTAATCAAACCATCTTGGTTTATATCTCCCAGAGTTAGATCTTCATAGTTTTCTTCAATTATAGATCTGATTTGATTTTCATAGGATGATAAATTGGTACTTGTAAGTGTAATTCTACCAATATCTCTTCCATCTCTATCTATAAATATAAGCTGTCTATGTTCTGAATTAAATTGTTCTCTGATAGGAAAGTCAGGAGACTGATCAAGGACCAAAGGAAGGTCTGAGTTAGCACAATAACTTTCCCCAAACATATCTTGTAGACTTGATTGTCCTACAGATATAAATACCAACTCCGTAAAACCTTCACTTCTTAATTCTTCTTGTAAATCGGACAACTGCCCAAATAAGCTTGTTCAGCCCCCTCAGCCCTGGGTAGAGAAGAAGTGAACTGTAATAAAGTCAGAGTATGTTGGTAGCCAAACAAAATCGTTAAATGTTGGAGATGTAGAGTTTTGATCTTTCAGAGAGTATTCAAGTTGTGCAAAAGAAAATGTAAATAGTGTTATAAATATGTACGTTTTTAAAATTTTCATATTTTTCCCCAAATAGTTTTTAATCTAATAATAACTTACAAATTTTTTTTTAAAAATTATTGTTTTTAATCATTCCGAAATAAAAAATTATGATTTTCATTGTATGAGGGAAAAGGCTTGCGCAAATAAACACCAAGTTTCACTAATACGGGAGGAGCTTGGTATCTAAAGCCTTTTAATTCCTCATACTTTTTGAATGATGCACCTATAAAATTATTGTTTTTTGAGTAATATTAACAACAAATGGGTTGTAACACTTTGTATTGTTCTGTTTTTTAAAACTTTACTTCAGTAGCATAATTTTCTGTGTTATTCTGTAGCTTCCTGAGTTCATCCTAACTAAATAAACACCGCTTGAATGTGAGGAGGCGTTCCAGGAAACGCTATGTCTTCCAGCTGCATATTCACCATCCGCAATTGTAGCAACATTAACTCCATTGAGATTGTAAACATCAATTACGACCTTTGATGATTTATCCAATTGGAAGTTGATCGTTGTAGTTGGGTTGAATGGGTTGGGGTATGCCTGCCCTAGATGAGTATTTACAGGAAGCTCTACATAGATTTCTCCAGAAAGATTGCCCAGTATAATTTGCTCTATTTCAAAGTTATTATTAGTACTAAACAGACTTTCACTCTCCAATCCTACAATAACTATGTTGGTTCTATTGCCAACTGTTCTATACTCAGCAAGCATTGCCTCATTGGTAAGGATCAGGCTAAATTTATCTTCATGAACAAGCGTTATTTGTACACCGGCTACGTATCCGTTCGCATCTACCCTAACGCTTCCGTTCTCAATAACAACTTTTGCATTTGTAGCATCAAAAGGACTGTATCTTGATACCCTTTCAAGAGTTGATTCAACCATAATGATGAGGTCAAGAATATTTAGGATGCCATCGTTATTAAAGTCAGAGCAGTATAGATCATAGATAGGCCACTCAAAAGTTAATAGGACGTCAACAAGCGCGACCACATCAAGAACGTTCAATGTATCATCATCGTTCAAGTCTCCGGGGCAACAATCCACATCCGAGCCTCCACATACACCACATTCATCAAAAGCAGTTTCTCCAGCGCAAACTCCTGCACAGTCAAAAGTGCTTCCACTGCAATCGCATGAACCATCAGGAAGCTGACCGTTGTCATCAAAGTAGTTATCGCCTTCACATTCTCCACATTCATCAAGAATCGCGATTCCATTGCAATCTTCAAGGCAATCGAGTACTGCAGCTCCAAAGCATACGCCCTCACAGTCCATGTCAATATTCTCTCCTGCGCAAACTCCGCAGTCATCTACATAGGCACCACTATCACAGGTTCCATCGCAGAATGGATACGAACAGTTTCCATCGCTATCTGTTGCACTAGGGTTGTAGTTGCATCCCAATTCATCCAAGCATCCAGGAACTATGCAGTCACCAAGCACTGCTTCATATTCAATTCCTATATAGGTTGTTATCCATGACTCTGAAAAACATATTTGGCTGTCGTGGGAGTTAAAGCTAAGCACAGCAAGAAGCCCAGAGTCTGATGGAATGTTGCTATCGCTTGTGCTTTCTCCAATGAGAGTATTTTCTATCAACTCAATATCAAAACCTGCATCCTGAGATGACCCGCCACTGAATGAAGATACATCAAGCCCGTCAATTGAAAACTCAAAGTTTGAAACATCATACTCGCAGTTAAGGTGGACCTCAACCGTACCATTGATATAGTCGAAATTATGGAAGCTTAGAGTGCCAAGTGGACCGTATTCACATGATTCGTCATCTGTATTTGCCTCAGGATTGTAGTTATCTGCGT
>NHIV01000069.1 GCA_002170735.1 bacterium TMED198
CAGACTTGTTTGTAATTTCAAGCCCTAAAATGAGAGTTTATAATCCAAACACTTTTCCCACAATCGTATTTACCATCCATAACTACACAAATAAGAGAACAGATGTAAATTTCAATCTACTGTTTCCTGATGGGTGGGAGATTATTACACTAAACAAACCAGATATTCTTAGGCCAAACTCTACAGAAAGAATCCGAGCAACATTTCAGATTCCTCATAATGAAAACGCTGACATCCTACATAAAATAAGGCTTATAGCAAAAATCGGTGAGTATGATCACATGGTCTCTATTATGACATCTGTAGATGCCCAGGTTAAAGAAAAACCTGCGTTTCAGTTGGAGCCATATAAGGAGAATGAAGAGGTATTTATCAATAAGAGGCAGGACTTGATATTCAATTTGAAAAACACAGGGAATGTATCTGACTCTTATAATGTAGATGCATTTTTACCTGTTGGGTGGGAGCTTATAAATATTAACAGTGATTTTGAGCTCGCCCAAAATGAATCTCAAAAGATTATTGCAAGGATAAAAATTCCAAAGAAGATTCATAATCAGGCTGGAATAGATGAAGAGGTCTTTGTACGAGCTATATCTAAAAAGCTTGATGCCCAAAGAGGAACCTGGTTCAATGAGGTTAAGGCTACTGATGGATTCTGCTCTGATAAAGTACCAGCAACTTGCTCTATAATTGGTCGTAAAAACAAAGAAGATTGTATAGCTTCAGGCCAATGGATTCCTGAAATCAAGTCTAAACTAGAACATTGTAGCAACTCGTTGTTTACTACAAGGAAAGAGTGTTTAGATAAAACTCAATGGATTGACGCTGTTCAAGCTGTTGAAGCTTTTTGTTCTGATACTCTCTTCACCTCAAAAGAAGAATGTACCAATAACAACGAAACTTGGAGCCCCAAAATAAAGGCAAATGCTGAACGATGTTCCGATGAAAGAATCTCAAGCAAAGAAGAGTGCATGGCTGAAAGGACCTGGGTGCCAACAGTAAGAGGCATTCCTGGAAACTGTCAAGAATATCCAAATAGAAAAATAAAGAGTGAATGTGAACAAATTGGAAACTGGACTGAGTCCTTTGCTGGGACATTGAATGAAGAAGATTGTACAGCAGTTAATACTTGGTACCCTGAAGTAAAAAATAAAGAAGCATACTGCAGTGAATCATATTGGTCAAGCAAGGAAGACTGCGAGTCAAGTAGTCAGTGGATTCTTCCGAAGCCTGCAGTTGAAGATATGTGCGAGGATCCCCAATATACATCTAAAGATGAGTGTGAAAAAAACAGCATCTGGATCAAAGGCGCTCCTTATGTTAGCGCTTACTGCGAAGATGGAATCTCTCCCAATCTAGTTGAATGTAATTCTAGTGGCGAATGGGTCCCTGAGGTTAGATCAAGCACGGCGTACTGTAGTGATAGTAGTTTAACAAGCAAAGAAGAGTGCCAAGAAGTCTTTGCATGGACCCCAGAAATTGAGGCTAGAGATGCATACTGCTCTGATCTAGTAACTACTAATATTAAAGATTGTAAAACCCCTCCAGGAATGGAGAAAACTACTCAAGTTACTCTCTATTCACGACTTAAAAACTCAAAAGGGAAATCTACTTCTATGTTTGCGTGGCTCCCTCTTCAGTTTGGAATTGAACTCGGAAATCTTTCATCAGATTTTGTTCCAAGTTCAAGGTTTTTAGTAGAGTCGAACAGAACCCAGCTTGGTCCATATACTACTAGCTTGAAGTACAGCCAAAGATACAATCAACTCCAACTTTCTGACTCTTTAGAAACTTCTGAAATCAGTCAAAAGTACTTTGAGAAGTATACAGTAGATAGAATCCAATTCTATCTATCAAGAGAAAATTGGGAAATTGTACTTGGGGATGGCTCAATTGATAAGTTTGGTCTCATTACTACTATGAGTCCAATACCAATCTTTGGAATGAATGGATCTGAGACCTATAGAGGAGGAAGATTTAAGTACCAATATAAGGATCTTGTATTTGGATCAAGCTTTGGAAGTGGTCCCTCATACTCAAATGAGCATAAAATCTCATCTTTTTCAATAAATACAAACGATGAGGTAAGAATATCTCACTATGGGTTCTACTATCAGAATAAAATAGACTCAACTACGACTCATCACTTTATTGATTTTCAAAGACTTTCTAATAATAATAACTTTAAAACTGCTCAGATATTTGCCTTTACAAATAGCGATACTTTAAATGACTGGTCAGGACAATTAATTTTTGACTACAAGAAGAACAAGCTAAAAATAACAAATAGAAGTTTTTATTTTGGAGATCAATTTATGGATGCTATAAGAGGAAGAGTTGGTACCAATTTTACAATAAATTTAAAGGTAAATAGAAACATCTACAATTTTACAAGAGCTCAGATTTACAGCCAAAAGCTATTTGATACTACACCAGAGTTCACCACAGAATCATTTGAAGATTGTGGTTTAGATAATGAGTGTAAAGATGAAGTTGATTTGTTTGATGAAGGTGAAAAAAATGGTCAGTTTGATCCTGATGAAAATTTCATAGATCTTAATGGAAATGGAGTTTGGGATATTGATACATCCTATATAAAATCTGCGCTTATAATGGATCTAGATGAAAAATTATTCTTCAACTTTAATAACAATCTGAGGCTCACCACTGGAGTTAGCTATAGACAAAGTAACTACTCCAATGGATTCTCAGGTAATTCTTCAAAGCTTCAAATTAGAATATTAAAAAACTTTAAAAGGGATAATCCATACATTGAAACAAGCCATATAAATAGCTTGGAGCTTAACGAAGATAAATATAAAAACACTCAAATAAAGATTGGAAACAGAAGGTTCTTTAAAAATTCAAACCTTAACTTTGAGCAGAGTGTTTCCTTTATAAATGAAGAACCTGCTGACTTTACAACAACAGTTGATGCACGGTTTAAACTTTTCAACCTTGATTGGAGCTTCTATTTTCTTGCTAATAATATGTACCCTTTCTTTACAAATGACAAGGAAAAGGGAGCAATCAGCATATTGTCTCTTAAAAATAATTTTTTCTTCAAGCTCCTTGGTGTACTAAACAGAGTTCAGCTTGGGGTTGGGTACTCGCCAGCAACCAGCCAGTTTAATTTTACCTTTGGATTCACACCATACGGAGGATCTCACTCTTCAAAGATACAGCTTCCTGTACCACTTATCAATATTAAGGGAAGATACTCTGGAGAAATATACGTTGATGAAAACAACAACGGAGTTAGAGATAACGATGAAAAAGGCGTTCCAAATATTATGCTCTTTATAAATGGCTATCTATCTGTGACAAATGAAAATGGAGAGTATGAGTTTGGCGCAATTGAAACTGGAACCTACAAGCTAAGGTATGATCCAAACACTCTAAACGCTCAGTATAAATTCAAGGAAAGCTTTCCACAGGATGTAACGATTGAACAAGGATCAAGGGAATTCCATAGCTTTGGGGTTACATCAGTATGCAAGATTAAGGGCCTGCTATTTATAGACTCTGATATGGACAAGATCAAGGATCACAACGAAGAGGTAATTTCTAATGTGGCCATTACTGTACAAGCAACGAATGATGAAGAGCAAACTTTTTTTACAGATGAAAAGGGTCGATATGAAATCTCTGATCTTAAAACAGGAAAGTACAACTTAATTGTTGATCCAAAGTGGCTACCTGAAAGAACTGAGCTTTCCTACAGCGAAGAAAGCAAAAAGTTTTTCACTAAGCTAGGCTGGCCGGTTGATGTTTCAAACGATAAGCAAACCGCTATTTTTGATATTCCTATCAAGGAAAAGGAAATGGAAATTAAGATCAATGTTAAGAATACAAACGGTAGGTAGAGTAGGTAGCTAGTAAGAAAGCTTTGACACTGATACGGCCTTTGACAAACCCTTAACCTTAGCCTTGCCACTCTTTTCAATCTTGTAGTCATCTTTAATAAAGAAACTTGTGTCTTCATCAAGAACAATTTCTCCCTTTTCAGCAATATCGTTAAGTCTAGAACAAAGATTAACCACGCTACCTATAATTGTATAATCTGTTTTTTCTGATGGCCCTATGTTACCTACTTTTGCATATCCTGTTGCCAAGCTAACATATATTTCTACAGGAAATCTTTTTTGTTTTTTATGTTTTTTTGCAAGTTCAGTACACTTTTTTTGCATTTCAATTGAGCAATCAACAGCACGTCTTGGGCTGTTAACTTCATCTCCTTCGTTCTCAAAAAAAGCAAGTATACCATCACCAAGGAACTTGTCAACGATACCATCGTACTTAAAAATGATTTTTGACATCTCTGAAAGGTACTCGTCAAGAAGATCTTGTACTTCTCCTGGATCTGCCTTATCGCAGAACTTAGTAAAACCTGCAACGTCTGACATGAGTACGGTAATTCTTTTTCTTGCTCCACCTGCTTTTAAAAAGTCTGGATTATCTCTTAGTTTATCCATAAGAGCTGGAGATAGATAGCTTTGCAAACTTCCCTCTAGCATAGCCAATTCAACCTGACTATCATAGATCATTACTATTGATCCAACTATAAAACTAATGGTGATTGGGAATAACAATGAAAAGATTGGAAGGCTGTATCCAAGCTTTACAAACACAACAAGAAGAATAAAGAAGCAAGCAACAATGTATAAAATTCCCATCACTATAAAAAGCATTGGCCTTAATTTTATAGACATGTAGGCCAATCCTCGCATGAGGATAAGCAGAACAAGAATCAGGTACAAGAATGAAAGGCTCTTAACATGATTATTGTTTAGCACGTTGCTCATAGCGATGGCATATGTATATAGATTTGGAATCTGAGTGCCATATGGGCTTAGACTTTGGTCCTGAGCAACGGTTGAGGTGTTTCCTACAAGCACTATTTTATCTGAAAGATCTGGAAGAACATCAGATGAAACCAAGTCCCATGCTGAAATATTACTTGCATCCTGGCTAGCAAAGTGCTTGCCAAGGTTGTCCCAGCTTGTAAAGTTAACGATGTAGTTCCCATCATTATCTATTGGTATATAGAGTGTGTCTTCGGGTCCATGCATAGTCATCACGTTGTTTCTGATTGCTATAGAATCATAGTCACATATAATATAGTCGCATACCATTTTGTGTATCAGATGACTTCCAAGCCTTCTATTTACCTCTGCAACGATAGGGAGCTTTCTAAAAACTCCATCGGAGTCTAGACTTTTATTTATATATCCTAGACCTGCAGAGGCATCAAGCACCTCCATCGATTGGTCAAACGGTATGTCTACAGCGTGAAGGATAGAGAAATCCTCAACAAGGGGAGGATCATCAAGGTCCAGGCTCTCTAGTATCAGCTCTCTCTTATCTATATCAATCAGCTTATCAACTTCTCCAAAGTCAACTACGTATGGATTGATAACGTTTCCAGAAACTTCCATTGCCTCAATAAGCATAGACCATCCAGTAGTATCCATCTCACCTGTAAAGTATACATCAAGCCCAATAACAGATGGGTTAGTTTCTGCAATATCAAAAAGAAGCTTGGCGTAGTCTTCGTACTGCCAAATCGTTTTATTTGACTGAGCTAGGGAGTAGTCATCAATGGTAACAACTACAATGTCGCTTGATATCTTAGGATCATCAAAGAATGTAGATCTAAACTTGAACATGAGATCTTGACCTTTGTTATCAAAGTAGAGGGTTATATTGCAGAAAATAAGAATAAGTACGAACGAAACAACCCCTGCCGCAAGTATACTAAGAGAAGACTTTGAAAAAGTAAAGTACGGCTGTTGTGGCGCATCTTTATTCATGGATCAGAACTACTTTTTTTATGGCCACACCTTCTCCTTTTTCTTGGTGAGTAAGGCTGTAGGAATTATACTGCAAGTCATCGTCACCTCTAAAAACTGCGCCTACAGTTATTGGTTTTTCCATCCTGCTCTTGAAGCGCACATTCTTTTTTGTTGGATTGTTCATCTCTTCCAAAATCTTTACTATCTTCTTTGCATATTTTTTTCTCAGCTTGGACTTTGATCTTTTATATTTTTTAATCAGTCTATTAAAGTCAAGATCGCCATCTTTTAGATTTAAAAGGTAGATTGTTTCTTCACCCTTTGATCCGGTAAACTCAGCCCACTTTAGAACCGCAACGCTTGTTGTATCTTTATTAGATATTTTTTGATCGTATGAATTATAAAGCACATCAAAAGATCTATCTGATCCATAGTAAATTGCATAAAAGTTTGTTCCTGTCTTGTACGCAATGTTAAGCTTGATTTGATCATTCTCCAATACTACAGATCTATCATCATAGGATACAATTACATTTGGATTGTCAGCTCTTTTCCCAAGAACTCCATATAAGAATCCAAGCTCACCATTAGCATGAACAAACGATAGAGCTACAAATAGTAATATACTTTTATAGATTTTCATCTTTCTATGGAAGAAATGATTCTGAATAAAAATCTCTAAGGCTGTATTGATAAATTAGATTAATACCTGAATATTTTGCATCGTAGCTTATCATTTTATAAAGAATAAGATTAATGCTAAGATCGACATCTTCATCCGCGCTAAAATAGTCTCTAAAGTCCCTAACATTATATTCTATTCCATAGCTATTAATAGGTCTTGAAAAATCTATATCGTTACCAATATATCCTAGATCGTAGAAAATAGAAGCATCGTATTTATGAAAATGGTACTCAAGTTTCATTAGAAGCATGTTACTCCCATCGTACTTCTTGGAACGCATATACGGAAAACCTCTAACCGATCTGCCTCCACCAATGTAGTATAGTTTTTGAGATGGAAGTGTTTTTTTGCCAAGCCCACCAAGCAGCGAAAATTGAATAGATTCAAGTTTAGATAATGGATAAACAAATGCGTACTTTAGTCTAAGTCTTTGATACGAAAAATCACTGCCATACTTTCTATCTGCATATTCATAGGCAACATCAAACCTATAAGGCTGCTTCACATCAACAACCGAAACAACATAGCCCCCCTTTGAGTGCCTTCTTTTTTGTACGCCCTGCTCAAGTTCATAGGAGGTACTATCAACCAAGAAGCGGTATGCATGAGTACCTGGTGGAAGATTAACCTCTACATTATATATAAATCTCGTACTAAAAACGCTATCAATCTCAATATCGCTAGTTGTTGTATCACCTAAGCTTGATTTCTCACCAGGGATGTTATCTTCAACAGCTATACTAAAACTAACATTTTCTGTATCCTTTTTATCATTATTGTAGATCTCTATCTCGCGTTCTGCTATATTTTTGTTTGAGCCCTCGCTTTCATTTAACAACTCCTCTGTATCAGCGACTTCATCATTACATCCATACTCTCCCCAGTCTAAATTCATGTCAGGAATGATACCAATCTGAACGTAACTCTCTTCCTTAATACAAAAATCACTATTTTCCACAGAAACAGTAGCGAGCCTTGCAAAGAAAGGGTAGGTCTTGGAGCCTTCATTATTAAAAGTAATTAAAGAGCTAGGCCCCAAAAGGCCACCTGATTTAGCGCTTGGAAAGTCAACGCTGTTTAATTCAATGCTTGACTCTCCGCTATTTGAAAGTTCTAAGTTTATTGATCGAATTGATATAGAGGAGTAGAGCATTAAGTCAAAAGATTTACTCCCAACATTTTCAATTTTTAAACAGTAGTCCTCCTTGCAATCATCTTCACTGCTTTCAAACCTTTGTTTAAGATCCTCTCTAGAGCTCAGCTCCATCTTTATGCGCTTGCTCGGCCATGCTGGACTCTCTGCTACAAGATAAACCTCTGGCTCAGCGATCATAACGCTGTCTTCAACTTCGAGCTCAAGACTAAATGATCTTGATAGAATATCGCGCATGGAGTTGTAGCTAAACCCTATATCAAGCGAAGCATTTCTTCCTGGTTTAAACGATTTAAAGTTAGGTCTATTAACTGGATTTAAATCGCCCCACATGGAATCTCTCCAATCCATGTTATAGTTCAGGCCTTCGGTTGTTTCATAGCTATTGCTAAACTTAAAAAACGACCTTAGCTTGCTTGATATATCCTGACTATAAGAAACTTCAATTCCTTTTCTAATAAAGTGATCTACGTAATCCATCCCTAGGTTCATAGTCTGCCAATAATTTCCATTTGTATCTCTCATCCATTCATCATTGGTCACAATCATATCAAGGTACTGGAGCTTAATGGTTGAGTTTTTTAGACCATATGGATGACGGGTGAGAACAATATCATGAAATGGTCTTTCAAGGTTAAAATTATACATAGGTTTATATTTTAAATTAAAATAAAGAGGCTCAAGCTGCGTAAAATATAGTCCAAGCCCCCATGTGGTCCCAGATACTCTTGACAGATGAAGAGGCATAGGAACAACATAGGATTGAAATGAAACACTCCTATAGGTTAGAGAGGGAAGAAGAATGTTTTTTATGGTTCGAAAAGGCTTTGTATTTTTATACTGAGAACTATTAGTACTATCATTATTAAAAAGGTCATCTAGATCATCAACTAAATCATTTAGTTCAGAAATATAAAGCGGATCAACAAAGCCCGAATCAAGTGCCGCAGGTACAACAAAGTCATTTAGAGAGTTTTCAGTGCTGGGAATGGACGAAATTAAATTTTTGATTTCAGAATTCTGTCTTAGTATTGACGATTGCAGTAGATCCCCTGCTTTACTTGTAATTATATCAATTCCCTCTTCTACTTTCAGCTTCTCCTCTTCTTCCTCTAGCTCAACCTCCATCTCTTCAACGTAGATGGGATTGATAAATACAAACTCTCCCTCCCCGCTACCATATCTTCCAATGACAGGAGTTTGATTTTCTTCAGAGGTTATGAACACCCTTTTACTTAGAAAGTTGCCAAGCTCATCTGCTGTGATATAGCCATCGTAGTCCGCATCTGCAAGGCCATCCTCAATACCAGCAAGTAGCTCCTTAGTAAACGCGCTACTTCCCCACTCTGCCCTTTCCTGAGCCTTTTCTCCCTTCCTTCCAGCCGTTATAATTTGACTGGCATTCTCAGATGTAATTTTCTTTAAATATTTTTCCTCATCGTTGTAGTCATTCTTCTTTAAGCCTCTAGTTCCAACGGTCATAACTCCACCGTAGCAGGCATCGATCATAAACAGCGTATGCTTCGCATCGGTAATATCAGAAATTTCTTTGATTGTTTTCATTGAAAGTCCTGAGGCATACAAGTTGTCTAGACTCGCATCAACTGGAACAAGATATCCTAACTCACCACCCTTCTTTAAAGGTATTGTTTGACCATGGCCTGCGTAGAAAACCAAAAGTCTATCGTTCTTATCAACGCTCATAGCAATCTCATAGAGAGTGTTCTTAATGTTTGAGAGTGTAGCCTCTTCATCCAGAAGAATATGAATATTTTCCTTATCGAAGCCAAGTTTAGTTTCGAGCATTCTAGCAACATTCTTTGCATCCTCAACAGCATAACCAAGGTCTGTAATATCTTCGTTCTGGTATTCGTTAATACCAATTAGAACAGCATGACTGTTATCGTAAAGTTTTAGTTTGCTTGATAAAGCTATTGATGGAAACAATATAAATAAAATAAATTGTTTTATGTTCATAATTAAAATTAAACCCTTTATAAGTATTTTTATAGTATATAATATATAACTTTAATAAAATTGACTGATGAGTAAAACCATAAAAATATTTGTTACAGGCGGTACTTTTGACAAGGAGTTTAACATGATAAACGGACAGCTCTATTTCAAAGAAACCCACATCAATGAAATTTTAAAACTAGGCCGATGTAAGCTTGACTTTGATGTAGAGTCTCTGATGATGGTTGATAGCCTTGATATGACAGAAGAAGAGCGTCAGCTCATTCTTTCAAAGTGTAAGGAAACAGCCCTTGAGCGTATACTCATTACCCATGGCACCGATACAATGGAAAATACCGCTAAGCTGCTTGGTGAAAATATTACAAACAAAACCATCATCATTACAGGGGCGATGATCCCCTACAACTTTGGTGCCTCCGATGGGCTCTTTAACTTTGGTAGCGCGTTGTCATTTCTTCAGGTTCTTGAACACGGTGTCTACATAGCCATGAACGGTATTTACTTTAAGTGGGACAACGTTAGGAAGAACAAAGACATCGGCATGTTTGAAAAGATCAACTGAGAATGAAACTAATCTTTGATTTCGACAGCACCATTATAACATCAGAAACAATTGAGCTCCTTACTGATATATGCATCAGCAATGAAGACCTTCCATCTATTAGGTCTAGAGTTGAGTCTATTACCAACAAGGCAATGAATGGAGATCTATCTTTTAAAGATGCCCTAAAACAACGCCTAGAAATTCTGAGTCTAAAACGAGATCATATTGATCAAATGAAAAATAAAATCAAAAAGTACCTATCACCATCTGTTAATAGACACAGAGAATTTTTCAAGAATAATAGAAAAGATATTTTCGTGGTTTCAGGTGGATTTACTGAAATAATTTTAGAGGTTTCAAGGGATCTTGAATTACTGGATAACCAGGTCTTTGGAAACACCCTTCTTTTTAAAGGTGAAAGCGTGGTTGGATTTGATCAAACAAACCCTCTTTGTGAAAGTGGAGGAAAGAGCACTAGAGTTAAATCACTTAACCTAAAATACCCCTCAACTATGATTGGCGATGGATTTACCGATTACGAAGTAAAGAGAGATGGACAGGCAACCTACTTCGCAGCATATACCGAAAATATCCATAGAAAAAAAGTTGTTGAGCTAGCTGACTTCAAGGTAAGCTCAATGGATGAGCTACTAGTCATTATAAATAAAAACTAAAGAGTAAGCTCAAAGGATCTTAGTAAAACCCCTGGGCAGAAGGTACCCCCAAAGCCTCTTCCATCGTATGTACCAATATCAGGATTAAACTGAGACTTATTGGTTGCGTCTTCCATGTTCTCACCAAAGAAGTTATAGATGCTGTCATCAAACCTCATATCGTTAATTGGCGCAACAATCTCTCCATTTTCAACCCAGAAGCAAGAATATCTAGTCATTCCAGTGATCCTTCCACCTATACGATCACTCCAGTTTAAATAGTGAAGATTTGAAAGGTAGACACCTCTATCAAGCCTCTTCAGGATATCTTCCTCTGATAGACCTCCAGGATCCATAAAAGGAGCTCTCATTCCCTCTCCTCTACCCGCAAAGTTTGACTTAACACTGTACTCCTTTGCGGTTCTTGAGCTTACAAGTGTATTCTCCAATGATCCTCTGCTTATTAAGGGCAGAGACTCCGGAGCAACCTCTCCATCGCTATTAAACTGAGGAACAGTTCCCCTTGAAAAATCTTCTTTCAAACTAAAGCAATTTGAAAGCTTGGCTGAACTACTTCTCATCTTACATAGAGCGCTATCACCCTGTTGAATTGAGGCCTCACTTACTCCTCCCCAAGAAAACATATCAATAATATCTGATACACCTGCTGGTGCTATATAGGTTCTATATGATCCAGGATCAATGGTAATCGAATCAATTTCCATAAGCCTGAGCTTATCTATTGAACCATTCATGTATTTCTCATAGGCCTCTTGATTCCATGTTGTATCTGCAAATGTAGCCTTTACCATCTTTTTTGCTGATGTTACAAGAGAGTAGTCAAGTGAGAAGGTATCTGTTGAGAACCAATGAGATAAGCCCTTTGAGTTTAAGTTTCCACAAAAGACCTTTCCTGATGCCCATATTCCAGATAGATCATTTCCCTTCATAGCAGGCACAAGAGCCTCAACAGTTTCTGAAGGCTCCAACAAACTTCCACTGTACTCATTGCTAGAACCATCTCCAGCCTTTGGAAAAATTACAAAGGGATCTTCAGGAAGAGAATCAATCTCCTTCCTAATCCTTGTAAGCTCATCAAGACCACGAATAGTATCATCTTCCAAATCACCGCTGCATGTCATTGATCCATCGCTTACTTTGTTGCCAGATATAAGTTTTATGCTAAGGTTTAGATCCTCAACTGTTCCAAGCTGCCTTACCTTGGCGTTGTTGAACCTTACAAAATGACTCTTTTCACCATTTACTGATACGAAAAGATGCTCATTTGCTTTAATTTCATTCATCATTCTTGATCCTAGACTTTCAAAATAATTTTTCATTAAGCACCTCCAAAAATTTCTATATCATTGAACTTGCATACGGGTGATGCGTGTCCAACTCGTATTGATTGATTAGGCTCACCCTTTCCACAGTATGGGGTTCCGTATACATCAAACGTATCGTTGTTACCAACCATTGATAAACTATTCCAAAATGGAGTTGAGATTGCCCTGTAGTTGGGGTTTTTTAGAGTCTTAGTAAGCTTTCCATTTTCGATGAGCTTGGCGTACTCGCAGCCAAACTGAAACTTATTCCTGTAGTCATCAATTGACCATGATCGATTGGTTTGCATAAAAACACCTCTTTCAACTGATGATATAATATCATCAAAGGTTGAACTGCCTGGCTCAACGTTAAGGTTCGCCATTCGATCAATTGGGGCTCTGTTCCAATCACTAGACCTAAAGTTTGCCACACCTGGAACTTTTGATCTTATCTGACTCTCTTTGCCTCCTAGCCCTCTAACTAAGAGCCCATCTTTAATTATAAATTCCTTATCAGCTTTCATCCCACCATCATCATATCCATAAGATGCAAATTCATTTGATATAGTTGGATCAAAAGTAACATTTAAAAGATTAGATCCATACTGCAAGGTTCCAAAGTCATCAAGATTAACAAAGCTCCAACCAGCGTAGTTCCTCTCATCTCCGAGAATTCTATCAATCTCAAGCGCGTGGCCAATGCTTTCATGAATTTGAAGCATCATCTGATCAGAGTCAAGAACCAAATCCATTTTTTCTGTTGGACATTCATCTGCATCTAGAAGTTCAACTGCTTGAGATCCAATTGTATTGCACTTTTCAATAATACTGTTTTCATCTAGAAGCTCCATACCAACCTGCTGATTTTTGTCTTCTTCAGTTCTCTTCTGTATAACGTTCCCATCCTGTGAAGTTGCACTAAAACTTGTTCCAACGTACAAGAAATCCTGATTAATATCAGATCCATTTGAAGATACAAAGTGGGAGCTGCTTTCCACTACACCAGTTGCTGCATGAACGCTTACAATCTTATCTGATACCTTTAGAGCATCATTGGCCTTTAGCATCATTTCATTTATTCTGCCTGGGCTTATATCGTTCTGAAGCATTTTATAAGGTGAGGAGTAGTTGCCACTATTAGCAGGCCTTGACTCTGAGGTGAATGAATGTACAGAGTATCTTGAAGCTGCATGTGCATATTTACATGCTCTTTCTGCAGCACTCTGAATTGATTCCATCGTTATGCTTGGAGTTGCAAAGTATGCAAACTGACCGTTGCAAAGAACCTCAACCATCACTCCACAGCTAGTGTGCCTCGTGTTGGCTTGGGGATTACCATCTCTAATAACTCTCCACGTTGTTGATTCTTTAAGCAACCTTAGCCCAACCCAATCAGCTTTCACATCTAGTTTATTCAAAATAGACTTTAGATTAAAATTTTTCATATTTATAGTATATTTATTTTTTTGTGAATTCAAATTTATCAATGGGTGGTGTCGCATCCAATAGAAATTTGAATTTTATATTCAGTATTTAAAGTTAAAAGTGTTAATTTTTAGGCTAATTTTATTTCCCGGAGATTTGTATATGAAACCTAAAATGATGATTATTTTGTTGATTAGTCTTACTACTACATTATTTGCTGACAGTAGCTTTGACTATGTTAAGGTGCCATCAGGTGCTGATCCCTCAGTTTCTGCTGCTGATGGTGGAGAAGGCTTTGAAGAAGTTGCAAAATCACTTGGCTATCAGAGCCATGAATTTACAAATGATGATGTTAAGTTCTTTGGCGATAAAAATGCAATAAAGGGTGGAACACTCAAGGACTACTCTAGTAGATTTCCAGCTACCATGAGGTTGTTTGGAAAGGAAGCTAACTATTTGGAAAACTACTGGATAGAGTTACTATGCTATGAAACTCTTCTTGAATTACACCCTGTAACCTATGAACCCGTAGTGCCAAGACTTGCCACACATTGGAAAATATCTGATGATAAAACACAGTTTTGGTTTAGGATAAATCCAGATGCTAGATGGGCTGATGGGCGAAGAGTAACAGCGGATGACGTGGTTGCAACTTGGTTTCTTAGAATGGATGAAACCATTCTTGATCCTTCTCAGCAAGTATCATTTGATAAATTTGAAGAGCCTGTAGCTGAAAGTATGTATATAGTTAGTGTTGTTTCAAAGGAACCTCAATGGAGAAACTTCCAAATTTTTGCAGCTGGTATGTCTATTCTTCCAGCCTACTATGTTGATCAGGTTGATGGATCAGAGTATCTAGAAAAATATCAGTTTTCTATGATGCCTAACTCGGGTCCATATATTTTAAAAAATGAAGATATAGTTAATCAAGAAAGTTATAAACTAACTAGAAGAGATGACTTCTGGGCCAAGGATCATATTCAAAATAGATATCGTTTCAACTTTGATGCAATCAGCTGGTTTGTAATCAAGGACAACTACACACTTCCTCTTGAAAAGTTCAAGAAAGGCGAGTTTGACTATCAAGAAGTTGGGAGGTCAAGGGTGTGGGTTGAAGATTTAGTTGAAGAGAAGGTTGAGCCTATTAAAATGGGTTGGATAAAAAAGCATCGAATTTTTTCAGATAGACCTGCTGGAACAAGTGGCTATGGCTTCAATATGAGAAAATTTCCATTCAATGATAAGAATATTAGATACGCTTTTGGATATCTGTATGATAGAGAAAAGATGAACAGAGACCTTTACTACAATGAGTATGAGATGATGCACTCTTGGTTTTCAGGAACAATGTATGAGAATGATGATAACCCTGAAGTTCTATTTAATCCAGATAAAGCAATGAAGCACTTGAAACTAGCTGGTTTTGATAAAAAAAATGAAGAGGGAATACTAGTAAATAATAAAGGTAAGCCTTTAAGTTTTACTATAAATATTGCAAAGACCAGTGCCTATATGGTTACTCCTGTTCAGAACATGCTCAAACAGTATGGGGTTGACATGCAGATCGTTAACATGGATGGAACTACTCAGTGGAAGAACTTGCAAGAAAGAAATTTTACAATTAATATGCACTCCTACACTGGAGGTGTTCACCCTTCAATTGAGCAGTGGTTCAGATCAGATCTTGCAGATATGAATGATAACAACAACTACTTTGGGTTTAAAAATGATAGAGTAGATCAGCTTATTAAAGACTACAATGCTGAGTTTGATCTTAAAAAAAGAATTAAAATAGGAAAAGAAATTGATAAGATTGTTTGCGAGGTGCATCCTGTATCTTATGGAATTAAGAGGCTTTACCGAAGGTTTGTTTTCTGGGATAAGTTTGGCTATCCTGAATATATGGTTGATCGATTCGTTGGAAACAGTCAATCAATTTTCATGCTATGGTGGATTGATCCCGAAAAAGAAGCTAGACTTGAAGAGTCAAAGAAGAGCAATAAACAGCTTCCTGTTTCAGATGTTGATATAAAATTTTGGCCCAAATGGAATAAGAAAAATAAATAGTATATATGTTTAACTATGTAATAAGACGACTTCTTCTTATGGTTCCTACTTTTCTTGGAGCAACGCTTCTTGTCTTTGTTATTCTACAAATGGCACCAGGAGGTCCTTTAGAAAAAACTGTTATGCAGATGCAAAAAGGAGCACCATCGGGAGGTGGCGCTAGTGAGGGTGGTGCTAGTGGGAACTCATCTTCTAGTTCGGGCACATTACTTCCAAAAAGAGCATTGAAGGAGCTTGAACGATTCTATGGATTTGATAAACCGATATGGCAAAGATATCTTATTTGGCTGGGTGTATGGCCACGTGAAATAAAACATCGCAATGTTTCTTTTAAACTTGGAGAAAATGAAAAAAAGAAGAACATGGGAAAGAGGAGGTTTGCCTACATAAAGAGAGAGGGATCATCCCTATCTGTTTTTGACAAAGAAGGTAAACCAAGTACATTATGGAAGGCTCGATTTGATATGGATATTTCTGATGAAGAAATTGAAAACTTTGAAAACCTTAAGAATCAGGGAAAACTATCAGAAATTAAAAAATTAGAAGCAACAGTCTATGAAACTGAATTCTCTGGAGTCTTAACTGGTAACCTTGGTAAATCATATACATATCAACAGCCCGTAACAGAGGTTATGAAGCCACGGTTTAAAGTTTCTATTATGCTAGGGCTAACTGGATGGATTATTGCATATTTAGTTTGTATCCCACTTGGAATAAAAAAAGCTTTGCGTCATGGATCAAGATTTGATCTTATTTCTAGTGTAATTGTTTTTATGGCATACTCAATTCCTGGGTGGGCTTTTGGTGGGGTACTTCTTGTCTTGTTTGGAGGAGGGTCTTTCTGGGATGTTTTTCCTCTTGGTGGACTTCATTCTCCACAAGAGGTGTGGCAGGATCTAAGTTTCTTTGGAAAAGTACTTGACCAGATTCATCATGCAATACTTCCTATTATTGCTTGGACAATAGGTAGCTTCGCATCTCTTACTGTTTTAATGAAAAATAGTCTCCTTGATAATATGTCCCAAGACTACATAAGAACTGCCTTTGCCAAAGGTTTATCTGAAAAGAGAGTTATATGGGTTCATGCAATTAGAAACTCCATAATTCCTATTGCATCTGGAATAGGATATATCATTGCAACAATTATTGCGGGTTCATACTTTATCGAAATGATTTTTAATATTAATGGGTTTGGAAAGATGGGATACCAAGCTATTCTTGATAGAGACTATCCTATTACTATGGGATTTTTAGTTGTTGCTGTTCTTATTCGTTTGATTGCTAATCTACTTTCTGATTTAGCTCTTGCTGCAGTTGATCCGAGGATAAGATTTAAATAAATGGATAAAATGATTACAAAGTCTGAATCTATAAATCAAAAAAGATGGAAAAAATTTAAATCTATAAAAAGAGGTTACTACTCTTTTATAGCATTAGTTACACTCTATATCTTATCGTTGTTTCTACCTTTATTTATTAATAGTAAAGCTCTTTTAGTTAAATATGAAGGTAGCTATTACCTACCAGCTATTGTTGATGCAATTCCAGGTTTAAACTCTTACTATGATGGATCTATATTTAATCAAGATATTGCAGGAGAAGCAAACTTTAGACACCTTCAAAGAAAATGGAAAGGTACAAATAATTGGGTTATTATGCCTCTCTATCCATTCAATCCTTATGAAGATATAACCAACAACGAAAGTAAAATGTATGAGGCTCCTTCATCTACTCACTGGTTTGGAACTGATGATACAGGAAGAGACGTTTTTGCTAGAATGTGCTATGCCTTTAACATTTCAATTTCTTTTGCTTTCATACTTACAGTACTAAACTATATTATAGGAGTAAGCATTGGAGGTGCGATGGGATATTTTGGAGGAAAATTTGATTTATTCTTCCAACGTCTAATTGAAATTTGGTCATCTATGCCTCTTCTCTTTGTTGTAATAATTATTAGTTCAATATTAGAGCCTACATTTGTTCTTCTAATCTTTATTTATACACTAGTAAACTGGATATTTTTAACTTACTACATGAGAGCAGAGTTTTACAGGGAAAAGTCAAAGGACTACGTTAGTGCTGCAATTTCAATGGGCCAGAGCAATACAAAAATTATTTTCAAACATATTTTACCAAATTCTCTAGTTCCTGTTATTACATATTTCCCATTCTCTATGGTTGGTGGAATACTTGTATTGGTTAGCCTTGATTTCCTTGGTTTTGGGCTTGCTCCCCCTACACCTAGTTGGGGCCAGATTCTATATGTTGGACTCTCAAATATAACTAAGTGGTGGATGGTATTTGCACCGATTATGGCACAATTTTTTACTCTTCTATCTATTGTATTTATTGGAGAAGCAATTCGAGAGGCATTTGATCCAAAAATTTATTCAAGGCTACGTTAATGAAAAAGCTTATTGAAATTAAAGATTTAAAAACTTACTTCTACACCGAAGCAGGCACAGCTAAAGCAGTAGATGGGGTAAGCTTTGATATATTTCAGGGTGAAGTGCTAGGAATAGTTGGTGAATCAGGATCTGGAAAATCTGTAACATCACTGTCTATAAATAGACTTATTCCAAATCCGCCTGGAGAGATTGTCAGTGGTGAAGTTCTATTTAAAGGATCCAACCTTCTAGGTCTTACATATGATGAAATGAAGAAATATAGAGGAAAAGAAATAGCTATGATATTTCAAGAACCCATGACCTCCCTTAACCCTGTGTATAAAATTAACATGCAAATGAACGAGGTACTTATTGAACATGAAAACCTCTCATGGGACCAAGCAAACGAAAGAAGCGTTGATATGCTAAATGCAGTAGGAATTCCAGATCCTTCTAAAAGAATGAATGACTATCCACATCAATTCTCAGGAGGTATGAGACAACGAGCGATGATTGCCATGGCTCTTCTTTTCAACCCTGCCCTATTAATCGCTGATGAGCCAACCACTGCTTTGGATGTAACAATACAAGCTCAGATTCTTGACTTGATGATGTCTCTAAAGGAAAAAAGAAGTGATGCAGCGATACTTCTTATTACACATGACCTTGCTGTTGTTGCTGAAACATGTGATAGAGTTATTGTAATGTACGGAGGAAAAATTCAAGAGATTGCATCAATTGATGAGCTCTTTGCAAATCCAGTACACCCCTATACAAAAGCTCTGATGGAGTCAATACCTAAGCTAGAAACCAAAGAAAAAAGACTAAAGTCACTAAAAGGCATGGTACCCTCAATTATTGATATGGGAAGTGGATGCAAGCTATGCTCTAGGTTTGAACCAAAGGACTGCGCGTGCAAAGGAACAAAGGAAGAACCTGATTTAATAGAAGTAAACAACAACCACTGGGCGCGTGTTCATCCAGACATTATAAAATGAGTGATACAATTTTAAAGATACAAGATTTAAACGTTGAATTCCCAGTGTTTGGTGGAATTTTTCAGAGAGAAATTTCGCATGTACATGCTGTTAAGAATGTGACTATGAATATTACAATGGGGAAAACTATAGGAGTAGTTGGAGAATCAGGATCTGGAAAATCAACTCTTGGAAAGGCCATCATTAACGTTCTTAGGCTGACAGCACCTGATGTAAGAGTTAGTGGAAACATACTTTTAAATTCTAACGAAGGTAAGCAAATTAATGTACTTGATATTGAGCCCTCTCAAATTAAATCATATAGATCAGATGTTCAAATGATATTTCAAGATCCATACTCATCTCTAAACCCAAGGATGCTTGTGTCAGATATAATTAGAGAGCCTCTAGATATAAACACTGACTTAACAACTATAGAAAAAAACGATCGAGTAGACTGGCTTTTACATAAGGTTGGACTAAGCAAAGAACAGGGAAACAGGTACCCACATGAATTTAGTGGTGGGCAAAGACAAAGAATTGCAATCGCAAGATCTCTTTCAACAAAGCCAAGGATTATAATAGCAGATGAACCAGTCTCTGCACTAGATGTCTCAATCCAAGCTCAAGTAATAAATTTAATGATGGATCTTCAAGAAGAAATGAATCTTACTATAATATTTATTGCTCATGACCTATCAGTTGTAAAGCATATTTCTACAGATATTTCTGTAATGTATTTAGGTGAGGTTGTAGAAATGGGAGATACAAAAACTGTATTTAACAAGCCTCAGCATGACTACACAAAAACACTCTTAAAATCAATCCCACATCCAGATCCTATTGGAAGAGAAGCAAGAAAAGAAGAAAGGCTTAAGCTTAAAAAGTATAATATGTAACGTTCAGAATTAGTTTCTAAGTTTTGTTAGAACACTATACTTCATTTTAGCAAAGAAATCCCACTTAAATATTCTAAGCCTCAACATACTTTTTAGTTATCTATTATCAAATTTTTCCTACAATGATAATCAAACTTTCATTTTCTACTTATTATAACTCCCTTAAAATAACAAGGGCGGGCACTCAGTTGTTGAATGTCCCGCCCTTGGAAATTACTAGCCTATATATTTAAGGCTATTTCATAAGCACCATCTTCTTGGTGATCGTTGAACCACCTGAAGTCATCGCGTAGATGTATAGACCGGCTGATACAGGCTTGTTCATTGCATCACGTCCGTTCCACCCTACATTGTGCGATCCTCGATCCATATGACTGTCTACAAGAGTGGCAACTTCACGTCCGCTAAGGTCGTACACCTTAAGGGTTACATTGCCAGCTGCCTCTAGGCTGAATCCAATCGTTGTAACTGGATTAAATGGATTTGGATAGTTCTGCATTAATGCTGTCTGCGTTGGAACCGCTGAAGCGTTCATCACGCTTGCTGTACCACTTGTAAGCGGCGTAGTTCCGTATGCATTGCCATTAAGATTAGCAGAAACATGAAGCTCTCTACCCTGAGACGCACTCCATAGTCTAAGCTCGATGCGATCGCCAAGCTCATAGCCTGGAAGATCAATGTCTACACCGAAGTCTGCACCATGAACAGCTTCCCATGCAGATAGAACAACCATGCTAGGATCAACCACTCGTGTGGCGCCTACTAGCTGTCCGTTCGCATAAGCAGCAAGCTCATCACCAACTTCAACCTCACCGGTTAGGCTTGTGATAACAATCGGATGGAAAAGACCAGTCTCAACAACATCGTAGTACTCTGATGCGCTTTGAAGTTTAAAGTCTTCCCACTGAGCTATCTCAGCCTGGTTTGTTCTAGCCAAACCATCTGTTGGGTAGGTGAATACTAAGTCATCTTCACCGTTTAAGAACAACGAGTATCCATCACCTGGATTTAGCTCTGTAAGGGTCATTACTCCAAACCCTGGTGCATAGAAGTTACCGCTGTCATCCTTAACAATAAGAAGATCATCATTGTAGCTTGAGAAAGCATCCATCGCCGACATTGGCTCTTGAGCAAAGTAACCTAGAAGGTTGTACTTTAGAGCCTCACATACCATTGTAGTTTCGCTAACATTAAAAGGAATACCTTCGCATGCTACTGTTTGGTCTTCAGCTGATGAAATAAATACTTTAAGACCCTCTACAACATCTATATCATCAAGCTGGTTAACACCAAACGCTGGTGCATAGAATGCGTTGTCATCGTTTGCCGCAATTACTACATCAGCTCCGAATAAAACATCCTCAACATTTGTACTTGATGGAATGTTATTAACAGAAACAATGTTATACTTAAATGCTTCAATTGTAAGCTCTTGAACAACAGTACATACAGGCTCTATTGAAGATACGGCTGTTAGTAAGTCGCCCCATACTCCATTGCCAGTTGACAGAGTTATATCTGCGCTGCACTCTTGATTCGTTGCGGCTTTCCATACTTTAAATGTAATTGGGTTGCCCTCAATGTAACCAGCTAGCTGTGGGCCTCCAAATTCACAAAGATCAACAGAACCAACAGCTGATATGTTTAGCTGCTCACCTGTCCAAACGCCCGCACCAACCAAGATACTTCCAATCTCATTGCTACAGTCACCGTAGTTTGTTAAACCAGAATCATCAAAAAGTCCTATCTCATCACCTGGTTCAAGATCAAAACCATCTTGAATGATAACAAGCTGACTCTCACCAGTATTCTCTGGTAAATCTGTAAAGTACTGTAGATCAGCACCAGGACAATCTGTTGCATCACATACTAAGCTTCCATCTGCACATTCAACAACTGGTCCATCACCACCGCAAACACCGCAGTCATCAACTTCAGCTGAACCGCCGCAATCACCGTTACAGTCTTCATCTGCAATACAGTCGCCATCACAGTTGAAGTTTTCTTCAGCGTATTCGCAGGTTCCATCATCTGCAGTAGCTTCAGAATCATAGTTACACGCTTCTTCGTCAGTGCAACCATAAACATCCTCTGATCCATCTACATCTGCGCAGTCTCCTATATCAGTCATAAGGGCTGTACCTGATGGGTCTGAAAGAATAACATCTGAAAGACAAACAGTTCCCTCTCCTTCGACTTCTATATATGTTAGGATCCCTTCACCTGCTGATATTGTTGATCCTGTTAGGGAGAATCCAAGTACTGTAGAGCCTCCGATGGAGATATTAAATCCAGCATCTTCTGCTAGACCTCCACCTGCGCCCACAACCTCAAGACCGTTTACGCTAAACTGGAATCCAGCTATCGATTCACTGCTTGACAATGTAACCTCAATAACACCATTTGAAGATCCTCCAAGGCCAATAGTTGCATCTGGCTCTACGTTTCCACCTTCAATGGTAAGCGTTCCGCATCCAGTATCTGCAGGCATCTGCTGGCCGCTAGGATCTGATAGTATTATATCACCTAGGCAGTACTCCGCAACGCCAGCCTCTTGAGCCTGAACTTCAAGTGAAAGGATTGGTCCACTACCTGGCTCAATTACTGCACCAGTCAAGCTAAATCCAACAATAATTCCATTGTTTGATGAAATTGTAAACCCTTCTGTTCTACTTGTTGTATAAAGGTTAGTATAGTCAACTAGCTCAGAAGATGCTTCTACGTTGAACTGGAACCCTGCTACAGCATCTTCGTTGTTCATGCTAACTTCAAGAAGACCAGTATCGCCTACAGCTAAATCCAAGTCTTCAAAAGTCAACTCAGAAACGGATGCAGGCTCAGTTGCTGTGGCACAGGCTTCATTTGAAGGCTCAGATGTGCCTTCATCATAAACTGCTTGTACAAGGTAGCAATGATCACCGTATGTTTCATCTACAAAGAATGTAGATGTTGTTGAGGCATAGACCTCTCCGTTTTTCCAAATTGTATAGCCTACAAGATCTCTTCCTGACAGTGGTGAGAAGTATTGCTTCTCAACTTTGTTAGATCCTTGAACAAGATCAAGTACACTTTCATTGTAAATATCACCGTGGCTGAAGCTATCTATACCTTCATTTAATGCCTTGGCAGAAAGTATTGTAGTTTCATATGGCTTAGGAATAATATGTGAGCTCACATTTGAGTTGGCTTCTCTTCCATCACAGTCGCCACCATCGTTGCTGTACTCATCACATGTTAGAACTAGACCATACTGCCCATCATCACAGTATCCATCACCTATCCATGATAGATAGGATTCATCAAAACATGCACCTACACAGTCTGTAAGCAAGCCTTGAGATGCACAGTCTTCGCTTCCATCACCATTGTCTCCACCACCAGATCCATCGCAATCACCGCCATCGCTGCTAAGCTCTTCACAGTCAAAGCCAACACCTGGGTAACCTGAATCAGTGTAGTCGGTACAAACGCCATCGCCTAGCTCACTAGCAGGCAAGCAATACTGCAATGAACAATCAACTATAGTTCCAACATAAGCTTGATAGTTTGGATCTGAACAATCAACAAATGATAAAGTACAGCAGTCCATTCCTACAAACGGATCGTCACCACCATCGTCACCACCATCGTCACCACCATCATCACCGCCATCATCACCGCCGCCGTCACCATCACAGTCACCGCCATCGTTGTCATACTCATCGCATGTAAGAACTAGTCCATACTGTCCATCATCGCAGTAACCATCTCCTATCCATGATAGGTAAGACTCCTCAAAGCATGTGCCTACGCAGTCAGTAAGAAGTCCTTGATCAGCACATTCATCGCTGCCACCGCCTCCATTGTCACCGCCATCGTCACCACCGCCATCGTCACCACCGCCATCGTCACCACCGCCATCGCCACAGTCTTCACCCTCTTCTGGGGCATTCCATGAGAGCGTGATAGCACCAACTGCACCCACAGCAGTAAGATCGCTTGGAGCCGCTAAAGATGCTCCTGGCTCTGGAGAAGCTGAAACAGTATTTGAGGCTCCAGATTCACCAACAGCATTTGAGGCTGTTACGTAGTAATTATAGGTACTGCAGTTTTCAGCAGAGCTATCAACATACTCAGTTGCTGCTGTTGTAGCAATAAGCTCATATACTCTTGAGCCACCTAAAACTACACCTTCAAACTTTTTATCTGATAGTCTCTTTCCAAAGCTATCATGTGTCATATCATAGTGATTACTAAACGAAGGTTTATAAGTAAAATCTCTTCCACCATCNCAGTCGCCNNCATCGTTGNTGTACTCATCNCANGTNANNACTAAGCNCCATANTGNCCATCATCACAGTANCCATCACCTATCCATTCTAAGTACTCCTCTCCAAAGCAAGTTCCCACACAGTCAGCTAGTAGACCTTGTGAGGCGCAATCTTCGCCGCCTCCGCCGTCTCCGCCGCCTCCGTCTCCACCGTCTCCACCACCATTGTCTACACACTCATCGTTGTAGTCAAAGCAGCAGTCGCCGTAGTACTCACATAAATCATCACAATAACATGTCGCAGATTGAGAGCCGCAAAGCCCGACGCATGAGTCATCGCCGCCGCCTCCGCCGCCTCCACCACCGTCACCATCACAGTCACCGGCATCGTTGTCATATTCATCGCATGTAAAGACTAAACCATACTCACCATCATCACAATAGCCATCACCTATCCATGATAGATAGGTAGCATCAAAGCATGTACCTACGCAGTCAGTAAGAAGGCCCTGATCGGCGCATTCATCATCGCCGCCTCCGCCTCCACCACCGCCACCACCTGATGACTGTAGCTCTCTATATACATGGTACTGGTCTGCTCCTGATGAAGCATACCATGACAATGAAACCTCTCCATCGCCTGCCTCAGCAGCAAGCCCTGAAGGGTCTCCTGGAGGTTCAGGAAGAACCTCTCCACTAACAGATACGTAACCATTTTCTGAACCATGAGATATTTCTTGCCCATTTCCATCTGAAAGAACAGACTCTATAACAGCTAGAGTTATATCTGCCTCATAAATACTTGAAGATTCGTAAACAATATGTGCCAACGCACCAGTTCCTGGGCTTACAGAATCCCCTGTTAAACTAAATGCAACCAATATGGTTGATCCATCTGGTTGTGAATTAAATGATACTGTAAATCCATCCAAACGATCCTGAGGAATTACATCTACCACATCAAGCTGATCTGGTATATCATTAAACTGGACCTGAACACCTGCAACTGGGTCATCATTGCAAAGACTAATTGGAATTTCAAACGTATCTCCAGCTTCAACCTCTGCGCTTCCAATTGAGATTGTTGTTGGTCCATCGCATCCACAATTTTCTGAATCAGTTGAGTCACCTCCACACTCACCGCAGGCATCATCAACGTTTCCTTCACAGTCACACCAGCCAAAGTCTTCTGCATACTCACAAGTACCATCATCTGTATTAGCTGAGGAATCATAGTTACACGCATCTGAATCTGTACACCCATATACAGGCTCACCAACAACGTCTATACATCCACCAATAGAGACATCAAGCGCTTGACCAGCTGAAGAAGATAACACAACACCATCTAGACAGGCTGTTCCTTCTCCTGAGAAAGCAACATCAACAAGGACTCCACCACCAGCTGGTATCGTAGAACCAGTAAGTGAGAACCCTAGTACAGTTGATCCTCCAATGCTAACGTTGAAACCATTTTCTTCGGCTAATCCGCCAGTCGCTCCAAGAATATTAAGACCAGAAACATCAAACTGGAAGCCAGCCACAGGTTCGCTATTTTCTAAAATAATCTGAACTGTTCCATCTCCAAGCTCTCCAAATCCTAAGAATGTATCGCCTGGCTCATCTGGACAGTCACTTGCATCGCACTCATAACTTCCATCCCAGCACATGGTTCCGTAGTCACAGCTGCCCTCTTCACCGAAGTTGCACGCATCTGAATCATCGCAAGTTTCTACATCGCCACCAATGCTAATATTTAGACAGTCAACCTCTGCATCAAGCGGAGTGCCCGCTGTTGAAGATACAATTAAATCTGATAAACAAGGATCACCTGTTACATCAAGTGTTACTAGCACGCCTTCACCCGCTGGTATTGAAGAACCAGTAAGTGAGAACCCTAGTACAGT
>NHIV01000070.1 GCA_002170735.1 bacterium TMED198
AATTTGTTAACTGTTCAAAGAAAGATGAAAAATAAAATTATTGTGGAGAATAATGAAAAGCACGCATGGGCAGTTTCTAATTCTCAGGTTTCGAATAAGTTTATCCCAAAAGAAACAAGATTCTGTAATTGGTGTTACTATTGGAATGAATGCCCAGTTAAATTTAGTAGCAACCCATCTGTTAATGCAAAATTAATAAAGTCAAAAGCTTAATTTTTATTTAAGTTTATTATATAAAATCAAATAAAATTTATGAGTTCTCCATATAAAACAGTTGCGTTGCATACTCTTGGTTGCAAAGTCAATTTTACTGAAACCTCAACTATTTCTAAACAATTCGAAAATGAAGGCTATAGTATTGTAAAGTCCTTTGACTTTGCTGATGTATATGTCGTAAATACTTGCAGTGTTACAGAAAATGCTGACAATAAAGCCCATAAACTTGTAAAAAAATTGAAAGTAATAAACAATAATTCAATTATAGTCCTTATAGGATGTTACGCTCAGCTAAATCCCCAAAAAGCAATTAAAGATAAAAATATAGATTTAGTGATTGGAGCTCAAGAGAAATTCAAGATTGCAGAATATATAAACTCCATTGATAAAAAAAATATAGTGAACTCTGATATTTCTAAGGTTGAAGATTACGTTGTTTCATATTCGACAAATGAAAGAGTAAGATCTTTTATTAAAGTTCAGGATGGCTGTGATTATACTTGTAGCTACTGTACTATTCCGATGGCAAGAGGACTAAGTAGAAGTGGATCAATTGATGAAATTATTTTAACAGCAAATAAAATTCGATTAAATAATGTTAAAGAGCTTGTGCTGTCAGGGATTAATATTGGTGATTTTGGGAAAAATAATAATGAAACTCTTGATGACTTAATAGCCAGGCTTGATGGAGAAGTTGAAATTCCAAGATATAGGATTTCTTCAATTGAGCCAAATTTGCTATCCAAGAAGTTAATAAATTTAATCAGTAGAACAAGTTCTTTTATGCCTCATTTTCATGTTCCATTACAGTCTGGATCAGATAAAGTGCTAAGATCAATGAAAAGAAGGTACACAGTAGAAACATATAGAAAAGTTATTGATAGGATTAGATCCTTAGACTCTAATGCCTGTATAGGAGCAGATGTAATCGTAGGGTATCCAGAAGAAGATAAAAATGATTTCATGGATACCTATAATTTTATTGACAGTCTTGATTTGTCTTATTTGCATGTATTTAGTTATTCAGATAGAAAAGGAACAAAATCAAATTCTATGATTAATAAAAATTCAAAATTAGAAATAAATGAAAGAAGCAAGATGCTTAGAGGGTTATCATTAATCAAACAGAGAAATTTTTTAAATAGTCAGGTTGGATTTGTGAGGGATGTTTTGTTTGAGAGCTATGATAATAATGGAATATATGGATTTTCAGATAATTATATAAGAGTAAAAGTG
Organism: bacterium TMED198; assembly: GCA_002170735.1. Taxonomy (GTDB): domain Bacteria; phylum Fidelibacterota; class Marinisomatia; order SCGC-AAA003-L08; family D37C17; genus TMED198. Next base: position 1,453 of record NHIV01000070.1, read on the forward strand.
CCAAACATATCACAAAAAAATAAATATATAAATAAAATATACAAAGTTAAATTTATAAATTTTGAGGACCACCAAATGATTGGAGGTTTATTAAATTGAAAAAAAATCCGCTCATTGGCATATCTGGCAATATAGGAGTTGGTAAAACTACCTTTGCTAAAGTTATGTCAGACAAACTTTCTTGGCAAGTTATCTATGAATCTGTAATAGATAATCCCTATCTCAAAGATTTCTATTCTGATATGAACAGATGGTCATTTAATCTTCAAATTTATTTTTTGTATCATAGATTTAAGAATCAACTTAAGCTGAGTTCTTGTGAGACAGGAGTTATCCAAGATAGAACAATATATGAAGATGCAGAAATATTTGCAAAAAATTTGCATGAAATGAAAGTCCTGTCACAAAGAGACTGGGATACATACAGAAATTTGTTTTATAGTATGGAGAAGTTGTTGAAAAAACCAGATTTGATTATATATTTGAGAGCTTCAACAGACACCCTAATTTCTAGAATCAATTCTAGAGATAGAAGTTTTGAAAAGACCATTTCATTGGATTATCTACATAGACTAAATATTAGTTATGAAGAGTGGGCAAAAAAAACTAAGTTTAATGTTTTAGTATTGGATACAGATAATTTTAATATCTTCAAAGATACAGAAAAACTTAATGATTATATAGACAGGATCAGGAATTCTCTTTAATCTATGAAAAATATCGTAATATTTTGCTCTGGTAATGGCTCAAATTTTATTTCGATTTATAAAGCTACAAAAGACAAACAAATTAATGGAAAAATTGTACTGCTAGTAAGTGATAAGAAAAAATGCGGAGCAGTTAGTTTTGCAATTGAAAATAGAATAGATGTGCATGTGGAGAGAGTTGATGATGTGCGGACCTTGGCAATAGATGGTCAGAATTTATTGGATATTCTTATTCAACATAGGGCTGATCTCTTATTGTTGGCAGGATATTTAAAACTTATTCCAATTAATGTAGTTGATTATTTCAAAAATAGAATGTTAAATATCCACCCATCACTTCTTCCTAAATTTGGAGGAAAAGGTTTTTATGGTAAAAGAGTACATAAGGCTGTTATTGAATCGAATGAAACACAAAGTGGAATCACCATTCATTTTGTTAATGAAAAGTATGATGATGGATCAATATTATTTCAAAAGAAAATTTCAATTAAAGGGCAAAGAAATGCTTTAGATTTATCAAAGATGATTTTAAAAATAGAACATCATTATTTTCCAAAAGTAATTGCATTATTTTGTTTAGATAAAATTAAATGGAAAAGCAATAAACCTGAATTAATTCAAGAAAAGGATTTTGAATATGAAGTATGCAATAATTAGCGTTTGGGATAAAANAGGNATAGAAAGTTTTGCGAAATTTTTAGCAAGNAATGGATATAATNTAATTTCNACTGGTGGNACTAAACGACAATTNGAAGANAGTGGGCTNNAAGTAATTTCTGTTTCTGAAATTACAGGTAATAAAGCAATTNTNGATGGAAGAGTTAAAACAATTGATTANAAATTATTTGGTGGNATTCTTGCAGATNGATCTAATCAGAGTCATATTAAATCATTGCTAGATATTGAAGGTATATCAATTGATTTAGTTGTAGTTAATTTTTACCCGTTTGAAGAATTTTCAAAAAAAAATTTACCATTGGATGAGTTAGTTAATTACGTTGATATTGGAGGCCCATCAATGATTCGGGCTGCAGCAAAAAATTACAAGTCTTGTATACCAATTTGCAATTCTTCACTTTACAATATTTTTATTGAAAAGTTTGAGAGTTCAAATGGAGATTTGAAAGATATAGATAGGCGTTTTTTTTTGAAAGAAGCTTTTAAAGAAACAAGTAAATACGATCTATATATTTCTAGTGTTCTGTCAAAGAATGAAAGTGATGGTATACCTGATTCTATTAACTTATCTTTGGACTTAACAAAAACTTTACGTTATGGAGAAAACCCTCATCAAAAAGCAGCTTTCTATATTGAAAATAATAAGACTATTACAAAGCATCAAGGTAAGAATTTGTCATATAATAACTACCTCGATATTGAATCTGCATGGTCAATTGTATCAGATTTTTCTGATGCTTGCTGTGTAATTATTAAACATTCAAATCCTTGTGGTTTTGCTGTAAATGATGATTTATCTTTGGCTTTTGAGGATGCCTGCAAGTCTGATCCTATTAGTTTTTTTGGTGGAATAGTTGGCTTTAATTCAGAGGTGGATAGTAGTTTGGCAGAAAAATTAGCTATACCATTTTTAGAATGTATTATTGCCCCATCATTTTCTGATAAGGCATTAGAAATTTTTAAAAATAAAAAAAACTTAAGAATAATCACACCTAATTCAAAGTCCATATCTTATAAATATTCATTAAGGTCTACATTGGGAGGATTCTTATATCAAGAAAGAGATTTATATCATTGTGGAAGCAATGAATTTAAAGTTGTAACTAAAACTCATCCTTCTTCTAATGAAATGGATGCTGTAAAATTAGGCTGGAAATTAGTTAAGTATGTTAAATCTAATGCTATTATTATTAATAATAATAGTAGTCTACTCGGGACAGGTGCAGGGCAGATGTCTAGAGTTGATTCAGTTAAAATTGCTATTGGGAAAGCAACTGAATTTAGCTTAAATTTAGATCATTCAATTATGGCTTCAGATGCGTTTTTTCCCTTTCCTGATTCTTTAGATTTGGCAAGTGAAGCTGGTGTGAAGTGTATAGTTCAGCCTGGGGGATCAATAAAAGATGGTGAAATTATTGCAAGGGCTGATGAATTGGGTATTTCAATGTTATTTACAGGTAAAAGGCATTTTCTTCATTAAAGGGATATAAGCTATATGTTTTCAAAATTTCAAAATTTATTAACTGGCGATGTAGCTATTGATTTAGGTACAGCAAATACTGTTATTTGGATGAAAGGTAATGGAATAGTCCTTAATGAACCCTCCATTGTATCAAGAGATGTTGTAAGTGGTGAAATTATTGCTGTTGGGCATGAGGCAAAAGAGATGTTGGGTCGAACGCACAGTGGTATAGAGACTGTTAGACCACTTAAAGATGGAGTAATTGCAGATTACAAAATGACAGATGCAATGATTGGTGGGTTTATAAGAAAGATTAATTTGAGTAGAATTTCTAGACCTCGAATGGTAATTTGCGTTCCTTCAGGAGTGACAGATGTTGAACAGCGATCTGTTGCAGAAGCTGCTCTTCATGCAAATGCAAGCGAGGTTTATTTGATTGATGAGCCAATGGCTGCTGCTATAGGTATAGGTATTGACGTAGGGGCGCCATATGGGAATATGATTGTTGATATAGGAGGTGGTACAACTGAAATAGCTGTTATCTCTCTTAATGGGATTGGGACGCTTCAAACAATGAAAATTGCTGGAGATGAGCAAACTCATGCTATAAAGGGCTGGTTTAAAGAGCAGCACAAATTAGAAATTGGAGAAAGAACAGCTGAGAAGATAAAATGCTCAGTAGGTTCTGCTCTTAGAACAAAAGGGAAGCTTATTCAGGTTAAAGGAAGGGATCAAATAACAGGCATTCCAAAAACAATTGAAGTTTCTTCAGATGAAATCAGGCAAGCCTTGAATAGCACTGTATCTGAAATAACAAATGCGATTAGAAATGCTCTTGATAAGACTCCTCCAGAACATGCTTCTGATATTATAGATTATGGAATAATTTTAACAGGAGGTGGGTCACTTTTAAAAGATTTGGACGTTCACATTAAAAATAAAACTGGTCTTCCTGTGCATGTAGCAGAAGATCCCCTTTATTCTGTAGTAAAAGGGTCAGGCATGGTCCTTGAAAATTTAAAAAAATATAAAGAAGTAATTATCTACAATACTTAATGAAATTTTATAAATGGATTATTGATCTCAAAGATCATTTAATTTTTTTAGGGTTACTTTTTTTATCATTATTAGTTTTTTTATTTAGAGGATCTCCATCCTCAATTTATATACAAAGTCAAATTTTTTCGGTGTCAAGTTATTTGGGCACACCTTTAAACTCTTACAGTAAATATCTACTGTCTAATTCAAAGAATAAGCAGCTATCAAAGCAACTAATTACAAAAAACTTAGAATTGTCAAGATTTAAAAAATTTAAAAATGAAAATATTAAATTGAAAAAAATGTTGAATTATAAAAGTAATTTTAACAAAGAGTTGCTACTGTCTAGTGCTATTGATGTAGAGCAATTAAAAGGAAGTAATTTGATACAAATTAATTTAGGCTATAAAGATAGTATTAAATTGAATTCATCAATACTAGATCATCAAGGGTTGTTGGGGAAAATTGTTTACGTTGATAAAAATAAATCCTTAGCTCAATTAATTTATGATAAAAATTTTCATGTATCTGTTGCTGTTGGAGATGGCATGGCAATGGGGCTTTTTTCACCTTCTAATAGATTCTATGGAGTGGTAAAAGGTGTAATTAGTAGCGTAGAGATAAATAAAGGAGATTTAGTTTATACTTCTGGAATTTCTGATATTTTTCCAGCAGATATTCCAGTTGCTGAAGTTGACAGAGTGTACACAAATGAAATCACTTCAATTAGAAATATTTCTGTAAAGATTTTAGGTGATATTAATAATATCAGTTATGTCTTTATATCCTCAAAAGATTAGTATGGTTTATTTTGTAATTGCATTCATATTTTTACTTCAATATAATATTCCTCCTTTTTATATAAGTTCTTTCCCCGTAATTCCAGATTTATTATTTTCTTTTATACTTTTTTATTCATTTAAATGTAGCAGATCTAAAATACTTGTAGTTGTTTTTTTATTAAGCTTAATTCAAGACTTTCAGATTAATTTTGATATAATTGGCAGTGTTACATTTTCCAATTTAATTGCTATCTATATCTTTAGCACAATTTTATTGTTAAAAAATAGTACAGTTAGAAAATTTATTTTATATCTAACTATTTTCATCATATTAACTTTTAAGTATTTAATTTTTTATTCAATCTTATCATTTGGAAAAGATATTTCAATCTTTATGATTGCAAATGCAATAGTCATTCAGTCTTTTTTAACAATTTCTATTATAGCCATTGTAAATGAAATGATACTGCCCAACAAAATTTTAAAATAATTTCATGAAGAAAACAGAACCATTAATTACTTTGTTTTATTTTTATCTATTAATATTTTCTGTTTTATGTATAAGATTTTTCTATTTACAGATAAATAAAAATCAATTCTTTGATAATAAAGCTTTGGGTAATAGTATTAGAGAAGTTACTCTTTCATCAAATAGAGGTAAAATTCTTGATCGAAGCGGCAAGGTCCTTGTTGATAATTTACCGACCTTTAATCTCAGTATTATACCTGCTGGAGTTAATGAAGACTTTAATTATAAAATTTTATCCAAATATCTTGAAATTCCATGGAATCAAATAAAGCAAAGGATTGATAAAAATAAGTATTCAATTAATAAGTTTAGACCAATTTTATTTAAGGAACATATTAATTTTCAGTTGAGATCAAAAATTGCTGAAAATAAAAATTATTTGCCTGGATTGATATTTTCAGAAATACCTTCAAGGTTTTACCCTCAAAGGTCAAATTTAAGTCATACTTTGGGTTATTTGAGAGAGTCCGATCAATTATTTAAAAAGAGCGTTGGATTTAGTGGCCTGGAAAAAGAATATAATGATATACTCATTGGAAAAGATGGATATGAATATCATTTAATTGATATTTATGGCAGTGATCATGGATTATATAATAATCCACACTTTCAATCAAGATCTTTTCCTAGAAATGGAGACCCAATCAAAATATCAGTATTGGAGGAGCTTCAAGCATTCTCTGAAAAGTCTTTAAAATCATATAAAGGGGCAATGGTGTTGACTGATGCTATGACAGGTGAAATTTTAACTTATTGTAGCTTTCCAGACTATGAACTATCTTCTTTTATAGGTCCAGTTCCCTTGAAAGTATGGAATAAATGGAATGAAAGCCCAGATAAGCCTCTTTTAAATAGACCCATACAAGGGATGTATTCTCCTGGTTCAATTTATAAATTGCTTACAGCTATATTTGTGCTTGAAAAAAATATTATAGAGTCTAATAGATCTTTTTATTGCAATGGGTCATATAGATTAGGAAATAGAGAATTTAAATGCTGGAAGAAAGAGGGTCATCAAGATGTTGACATTCACAAAGCATTAGTTAATTCCTGCAACGTTTACTTCTATAATTTATCACACCTAATTGATTATAATGAATTTATTGCTTTTGCTGACTCAATGGGTTTTGGAAGAAAAACAAATATTGATTTAGGAGGAGAGAAAGAAGGCTTGCTGCCATCTGAAGAATATATGGATAATAAATATGGTCGAAAAAAATGGGGGAAGGGGAACTTGTTGAATTTATGTATAGGACAAGGAGATCTTCTTGTTACACCAATACAAATTGTTAATTTCATAAATTTTTTGGCTACAAATAATATTAATGCGACAACGCCACATTTTTATAAATCAAAAAAAAATAATTTAACTTATCCTTTCATTTCTAATTCAACTCTTAATTTAATCAGCAGATCAATGTTTGATACTGTCAATTCAAAGGATGGCACAGGATTAAATGCAAAATCTAAAATTTTAAATATTTCTGGAAAAACAGGAACTGTCCAGAACCCTCATGGAGAAGATCATGGTTGGTTTGCAGGTTTTGGAGGTTATTCAGGCTCAATTTACTCTATAGTTTTGGTTATTGAGCATGGAGGGAAGGGGTCAGTCATTCCATCAATGCTGGCTAAGAAGATTTTTGAGTTTCATTATAAGGTAACT
>NHIV01000071.1 GCA_002170735.1 bacterium TMED198
CCGTCTTCCTTGAAAGCAACGTGACAATCTATACATCTAACTATATTTTTTGTCATATCTATTTACCTTCATAGTTGGAAATAAATTCTTTTGACCAATAGCTGAATGTTCCATTGTTTATTTGAGATCTTATTTTTGACATTAAGTCCAGATAGAAACTTAAGTTGTGAAGGGTTGCAATTGTATATCCTAGCATCTCCTCTATCTTAAACAAATGATGTAGATAGCCTTTGGAGTAGTTAAGAGAAAGATCAGATTTAGATTCAATGTCTATTGGGTTTGTATCATTTTTATATTTAGAGTTTCTTATGTTTACTTTTCCATTTCGAGTAAAAAGCTGTCCATTTCTAGCATTCCTTGATGGCATTACGCAGTCAAACATGTCAACTCCTCTTGCAACAGCTTGAACAAGATCTGTTGGAGTCCCAACGCCCATTAAATATCTAGGTTTTTCTTTTGGAATTATGTCATTAACCACTTCAATTGAATTAAGCATTTCTTCTTTAGGCTCTCCGACCGCTAATCCTCCAATTGCATATAGTGGAGAATCAAGGGCCAGAAGTTCATTAGCAGATTTTATTCTAAGGTCTTTGTTTGTGCCACCTTGAATTATTGGAACAAGTACTTGACTGTGACCATACAGATCTTTAGTTTTATTAAAATGATCCATTCCCCTTTTTGCCCAACGTGTAGTAATGTTAAGTGCTTTCTCCCATGTTTTGAAGTCTGCATCTCCAGGAGGGCATACATCTAGCATCATCATAAAGTCCGATCCTAAAATTCTTTGTGTTTCTACAACACTTTCAGGGGTAAAAAGATGGCTACTACCATCTAGATGAGATTGGAATGTAACCCCTTCCTCACTAATCTTCCTTTTTCCTCTTAAGCTAAATACTTGAAATCCACCTGAATCTGTAAGTATCGGTTTTTTCCAATTTATAAATTTATGAAGTCCTCCGTGCTTTGCAATTATTTCATTACCGGGCCTAATATATAGATGATACGTATTACCTAAAATTATAGATGATGAGATTTGTTCAAGATTTTTATATGATAAGGTTTTTACAGCACCATATGTTCCAACAGGCATAAATACAGGAGTATGAATATCTCCGTTGTCAGTTTTAACAACTCCTTCTCTTGCTGATGTATTGCTACATTTTGATAAAATTGTAAAGATAGATTGTTTCATATCTAGTTAACAATTAATAGATCTTCAATTAGCTGAACAAAGGCAGAGCTCCCAATAGCAAGAGCATCTTCATCAATATTGAAGTGTGAGCAGTGATGAGGCACTTCAAGTGGTTTAGTACCTTTTGGTGCACTGCCAATAAAGAAGAAACATCCTGGAATTTCATTGGCAAAGTAGCTAAAATCTTCTCCACCCATTGTAAGATAAGGCTCACCTGCTTGGCTCACAACTTTAGAAGCCGAATGAAGCAAGTTCTTAGAACATATATCATCATTAATAACAGGTGGATAGCCATCTTCATAATCGAGTTCTATCTCTGCCCCAGTAATTTTTTCTATTCCAAGAATGATGTTTTTCATTTTTTGTTTAATCATCTCTCTATTTTTTTCTGTATATGCTCTAGTTGTTCCCTCAAGTTTAACATGGTCAGCTATAACATTAAAGTTGTGCCCTCCATTAATTTTTCCAACTGTTAAGACAGCGCTTTCTAAAGGGTTTGTACTTCTACTAATAATAGTTTGAAGAGAGTTGATAAGCTGAGATGCTGCAAGTATGGTATCATTAGTTCCCTGTGGCATTGCTCCATGGCCACCCTTACCTCTAATATTAATTTTAAACATATCTGCAGCAGCCATTACAGGCCCAGCTTTAGTGCTAATAGTTCCACACTGCTGGTAGTTCCAGAGATGGGCACCATAAATTTGATTCATACCATCTAGAGCATTATCTTTTATCATATATCTGGCGCCACCCTTGCCCTCTTCAGCAGGCTGAAATATGAATCTTACTCTTCCTTTAATCTTTTTCTTATAATTTGATAAAACCCTTGCTGCTCCTAGAAGCATTGCCGTATGGCCATCATGACCACATGCATGCATAACACCATCGTTGATTGATTTAAATTCAAGATTGCTTGTTTCTTGAATTGGGAGCGCATCCATATCTGCCCTTAGTGCAATAGAAGATCCAGATTCATTTCCAACTAGATCAGCTGTCACACCAGTTTTTCCTACACCAGTTTTAACCTCTAGCCCATAGGATTTAAGCTTATTGGCAACAATTTTTGAAGTTCTAAATTCTTTGAAGCTTAATTCAGGATGTTTGTGGAAGTCTCTACGATTTTCAATTATATTGCTTTTAATTTTATCTACTTCAGGGTGTATTTTAATAGTCAAAGCTACATTCCATATATATATCCAAATACAATCATCATTTCATCTTCACTTAAAAATCCAAAATAAAGGTTGTCATTGGTTTCATTGAAGTAAGTTGCGATTGCTCTTAGCTTATGTCCAGGTTCAATAACAATAGGGCTGTCATTAAGCTGTAGAATTGGTGGATGCTCCCAGTCAAGAGCAGTGTAAATCAGCTCAGAGGTGCCATCTGGATAAACATGCTCAACATCAAAGCGAGTCATTCTTCTATGGGCATGGGTAAAGAGTTGAAATATTGCAGCCTTAGAAAAGCCTTGATCAGTTAGATTGCTATTTGCAACTATTTCATTAAACGAAAAATCTTTTGTAATTATATGCTCTCCAGGAGGAATTTCAAAGTCTGTATTACCTAGTTGCATTATCTCAGCAACATGGTCTACTTCATCCTCAAGTACGGTATGAAGATTTACATATACTTCTCCTTCAATTTGATTGTCAGTGTAGTTTAAGTAATGAGAGTTCATATCAATTCCAAAAGTATTTGGAAGTTTTAAGGCTACACCTTCAGGCATTGTATAATCCATGTAGGGCCATTGGGTTCCTGTAATAAAAACTTGATAGTTCATCTGAATTAATGTGCTCATATTTGTATTTCCAAACCCATCGTGTAAATCCCTAAATTCATATGAATTTGGTATTATAACGCTTGGCGTTTGATTTGAGTAGGTATGAAGAATAAAGTGGTGCGATCCCTCTCTCATGCTAATTTCTACTCTTCTAATATATATGTCATCATCTAGTGGAGGAATATAATAAAATATTTCTCTTTCTTGAAATGTTTCAACATTGAAGGGGCCCATATGAAGCTGAATACCTTGAGAAGGAGGTTCTAAAATTTCAAAATCAATATATTCGTAAGTATTTATATCTGCTAGAAGGGAAGGGTCCGCTACTTTTCCAGTTTCAGGAGCACCTTCCCAAATCCATTTTTCAATAAAGTTTAGTTCACCATTTGTTAGGTAAGGTCCTCCCATTGGCATTATTTCTCCATAGTATGGGTGTTCAGCTGAAAAGTGTGATTCATTTCTTATATTAATCTTTTCCCAGAAAAAACTTCTAAGAAGTCCAAGTAAACCTCCCTCGTTACTAATTAAAACCAATCCATCGGCATTAGCAGCATTGTTTGATGGAATTGAATTCAGCATATTATTATATGCCTGACCATCTGTAAGTATTAGACCTGAAAGTTGTGCAAAATATTCACCAGATACATGGCAACTTGAGCCACATTTTGGAGATAAAATATCGCTGCTAATAATTTCCCAGGTATCTCTGTTATCTTGAGCTTGAAGTATTATAGAGACTGTTCCAACAATATCTAAAATATCTATTGTCTGATCAAGGTTAAAGTCAGCGGCTTCAATCTGTTGATCAAGGTAATTAATATTTCCTAAAACATACTGAACTAATGAAACCACATCTAAAATATTTATTTCTTGATCAAAATTAGTATCACCGATAATAATATTTAGTTCGCAGGTAATTTGACATTCTTCGTAAAAATTAAATAAACTATCGCCATTGCTGTTACAGCCGGAAATCTGAACGCACACTGATCCGTTCCATCCGTAGCCTAAAGTTGTGGTGCAGTCTCCATATGAACTTGAATCTACAGCATCACAGTCTTGTGCTAGCATAACTCCAAAGAATAGAGTTAGAATGATGGAAAATTTATTTTTCATGATGTTTTAATATATAGTTCTTGTTACTAAATTTACTATAATTTTTAAATTGTTTTATTCTAATTAGGAGAGACAACATGCACATTGCTTGGAAATCAATAAAAAGTTTTACTGATATTATGTACGAACAAGGTCTTGATGCAGCTGAAGGCGTTGCTAAAATTACAATTAATAGACCTAAGGTTAGAAATGCGTTTAGGCCTCAGACAGTTTTTGAGCTCAAGGAGGCATTTGAAGATGCTAGAGAAAGGTCGGATATAGGGGTCGTTATTTTGACTGGTAAGGGAGAAGAGGCATTCTGCTCTGGAGGTGATCAAAAAGTTCGTGGAGATGCAGGCTATGTTGGTGAGGATGGAATACCAAGGCTAAATATTCTTGACGTTCAAAAACAAATAAGGAATCTTCCTAAGCCTGTAATTGCAATGGTTGCAGGGTATGCTGTTGGCGGAGGCCATGTACTTCATATGCTTTGTGACCTAACCATTGCTTCAGATAATGCTCAATTCGGTCAAACTGGACCAAAAGTTGGATCTTTTGATGGTGGTTGGGGCTCATCCTATATGGCTAGAATCATAGGACAGAAGAGAGCTAGAGAAATTTGGTACCTATGTAGGTTCTATAGTGCAAAACAGGCTCTTGAATGGGGATTAATAAATGCAGTTGTTCCATATAAAGATTTAGAAAAAGAAACCATTACGTGGTCAAGAGAGATTCTAGAAAAATCACCAACAGCTATCAGACTACTTAAGGCTGCAATGAATGCTGATTGTGATGGGCAGTCTGGTCTACAACAGCTTGCTGGAGATGCCACCATGCTATTCTATATGACAGAAGAAGCTAAAGAGGGAAGAGAGGCATTTAAAGAAAAAAGGTCTCCAAACTTTAAGAAGTTTAAAAGACTCCCGTAGATGTTGGTTTGGATTCAAGCTGCAAGAATTAAAACTCTTTATGCTTCTTTATCTCCGGTAATGGTAGGTGTTGCATTAGCTGCCAACCAAGGATCTATAAACGTTTTAGTTTTTATCTGTACTTTGATTGCGGCTGTATTCATTCAAGTTGGCACAAACCTAGCAAATGATTATTATGATTACAAAAATGGTGTAGATAATAAAAATAGACTTGGCCCTGACAGGGTAACCCAAAAAGGACTATTGCAACCTAATCAAGTAAAAAATGGAATGATTTTTTCGTTTATCATAGCTCTAATTTTTGGATTTTATCTATCTTTTGTTGGGGGATGGCCAATTGTATTAATTGGGATTGTGTCAATCTTATCTGGAGTACTTTATACAGGTGGAAGTAAGCCATATGGATATATAGGTTTAGGAGATATTTTTGTTTTTATTTTTTTTGGTGTAATAGCAGTTCCAGGCACTTACTATCTTCAAACAAACTTAATTTCAATTCCTTCAATACTTTGCGGATTATCTTGTGGAGCATTGTCAACATCATTAATTGTTGTTAATAATTTAAGAGATATGGATAATGATAGAGAATCTGGGAAAATGACCTTAGCCGTTAAGTTAGGATCAAGATTTGCATGCTGGGAATATGCTATAATGAATGCAATAGCATATATTATTATTTTAGTTTTAATTTTAATTTTTGATTTTGGAATGGGCTTGTATTTAGTACTTTTATTGATGCCACTTTCATATAATTTATCAAGAACAATATTTTCTAAAAGAGGTTCAGACTTAAATCAGTTTATAGGCCTTACAGCAAGACATTCTATTCTTCATTTCACATTGCTCTCTTTGATGCTTATCATTCAATGAATATTAAAATTTTTAGATTTTCAATTCCATTTAGGAGTAATTTAATTATAAATAACATTGATCTTGAAAATAGACAAGGAATTATTGTTTCAGTTTCATGTATGGGGCAAACTGGTTTTGGAGAAGCTTCTCCTTTAGAATCATTTAGTAAAGAAACATTGTCTGATGTACTCTGGGCGCTTGAAGGCCTGATTGTGGCTGTAGATAATTGCTCAATTGGTGAGGCAAGAGAGCTGGCGAAGCTACATCTTAGTAGTGCTCCATCAGCAGCGTTTGCATTTGACACTGCTCTTTATGATCTAGAAGCAAAAATTAATAATAAGGCCTTGCGTTATTTTATTAATGCTGAAGCTTTAGAGTATATAAGCGTAAATGCACTGATTGATGAAGATCTGTCATTATCAAATAAAACATTCAAAGTTAAATTATCTGAAAAGAACATTTTTTCTCTTGTTGAAAAGATTGAAGTAATGTGCGGAAAAATAAAAAATGATAGCAAGCTACGAATTGATTTCAATGGAGGTTTAGATCTTTCTAGATCAATTAGGCTCGTAAAAGAGATTAAGCATCTCAAAGATAAAATAGAATATCTTGAACAACCCCTTTTTAACGATCAGTTTTGTATTGAAGACACTTCTGAGCTTAGGCTTCACTCAGATATACCCATAGCTCTTGATGAGACTGCTTCTAGCTTTGAATCAATTCAAAAGATCGTTAATTACAATGCTGCTGATGCAGTAATTATAAAACCTATGCAGTGTGGCTTTTTTTCAGAAATATTTAGTATAAAAAGGTTGTTGGATGATTCAGGAATTAAAATTATTTTTTCAAGTATGTATGATGGTCCAGTTGCCTTTCAAGCATCTCTTAACTTAGCTAGTGCACTGCAAATAGATAGTTGCTGTGGATATGATACAATCAAATTATTTAAAGATAAAAATCTGTTTGCTGTAAAAATTAATAATGGATTAATTGAGATGAATTCTGACATTGGTCTAGGGATAGATTTGAATTATATCAAGGAGTATGTATTTCATGATTAAAAATTGGCTGTATTATCAATATAGAAATAATCCAAAATCATACTTTTTAATTGAAAATAATAATAAGTTTTCCTTTGAAAGCTTTTACTTTTTAGTCGTTGATTTAGCAAAGTCATTAGATTATAATGGCTTAAGAAAAAATCAAATAGTTCTAATTCTTTTAACTGATCCAGTATCTTCATTGCAATGTTTTTTTAGTTGCCAACAACTGGGGGCTATACCTGTTCTTGTAGATTCTGGTAAGTCATCTTTGGAGTTAGATGGAGTAATAGAATCTTTATCTCCAGATTTAATTATAACTTCATGGAGCAATAAAATCAATAGTAAAGAGGTAGTTTTTTTTGAAGAAATAATGAGTGTCAAATCAGGCTGTAGGGCGTTGAAAATAATTGAAAAATATAGTGTCGATGATGTTTGTTGCATTTTATGTACTACAGGAACTACAGGTATTGCAAAGTTAGTTAGATTGAGCTATGGAAATTTCTATAGCAGCTTTATTAGTTGGAATAATGAAATAAATTTTAAGTCTGAAGATAGATATTTGTGTTGTATTCCCCTTTATCATATTGGAGGAATATCTATAGTTATGAGGTCACTGTTTGCTGGTTTTAGTGTAGACTTGTGTCTGCCTTTTAAAGCTAAAGGAGTTCTTAATAAATTAAATAAATCAGTTAACTACATTTCGTTAGTTCCAACAATGCTTAGTAAACTATTAGATGAAGGAGACATTAGTAGCCATAGTCTCAATGCCATAATAGTTGGAGGCTCCAATATTCCTAATGAGCTTTTAAAAAAAATTATAGATTATAAATTACCAGTATTTAAAACCTATGGAATGACGGAATCTTCATCAGGCATTGCTGGATTTTTTATAAATAAATTTTTGGAAAAAAAAGACTCTTCAGGTAAGATATTTAAAAATGTAGAAGTTAAGGTGAAGGGTGGCACAATCTCTATATCTGGCCCAATGGTAATGAGGGGTTATTTTAATCAAAATTTATCTAAAGCAATTTTTCATACAGATGATATTGGTAGCATAGATTCAGATGGTTACATTACTGTAAATGGTCGTAAAGATAGAACTATTTTATCTGGAGGTNAAAAAATTAGTTTAGTTCANATTGAAACAATACTGNAGTTACATCCAAAAGTTGAAATGGTTAAAGCTTTTGGCNTGNAAGANAAAGACTGGGGGTANAGGCTTATGGCAGCTGTTAATATTAGNGGAGAGGTGAGTTCAGATGAGCTTCGTAGATGGGTTAAGAAGTATCTTAGCAGCCATTGTGCTCCAAAAGGATTCATGCATGGGGTAAATTTAATTAGAGGATTTAATGCTACACTTTCTGAAAAAGAATGGCAGAGGATAAACCGAGAGAGTATATTAATTTTATAGCAGCTATTTGTGCATTCAAACAACAATAAAATATCAAAAATTAGTGAGAAAAATTATCCGATAAGTATTAATGTAATAAGGGCGACAGCATCAAGCACATCTATCGTATTATCTGAATTTAAATCGATAACATCAATCTGTTCATCAGNCAAGTTTATATTGCCTAATATAAATTGGACTGTCATTACAGCATCAAGAATATTTATAGATCCATCTGCATTTCCATCTCCCATTTGGATGCCTTGATTAGTTAGAGCTAAAGACTCGATAGTTGAGTAAATTTCATCGATATCATAGCCCTGAGTGCTTGTCATATTCACTTGGTATTCAACTCCTTGATTAGGATTCAAGACAAATACATCTCTGTTGGAGGATCCCCATGCTTCCCAGGTAGGGTTATTAATTAGATCACTTACTATAGGAACATCTGAATTACCAGTCCATGACTCTGAACCGCTAGACAGTTGTTGTTTGCTAATGCCTATAAGTTTAACATTTAGAATATTATTAGAAATTAATTGATCATAGACTTCATTTAGTTGCTCGAACCGAGCACCACACACGCCTCAACCAAAATGACCAAAATAGACAAATATAACATCATCACTAAAATAAGATGGTCCTATATTTTCAGAGTATGTTTCAGAGGTTGAATTAAGGTCATAAAGGGAAAAATCATTAGCAATTTGAAAAGATAAACTGATTATTATAGCGTAAAAGATTTTATTCATATTTAAATTTAACAAATTATTTATAAAAAATAATAGAGAATTAAGTTAACTACTAAATTTGTTATTTATTAATATGATACTTTTAATCGACAACTACGACTCTTTCACTTATAATATATATCAAGCAATTGGTAAAATGGGGTATAGGGTTAATGTTAAGAAAAATGACAAAATTGATTTTGATAGGATTAATTCATTAAGACCAACNCATGTAATCATTTCTCCTGGACCNATGGGCCCNCAAAGCTNTAANTCAGTATNTTCTTTAATAGATTATTANAAGAAGAAAGTTCCAATATTAGGTGTATGTCTTGGTATGCAAATATTGTACTCCTATTATGGAGGAAAAGTNTCNAAATCNAAGAATGTNATGCATGGNAAGATGTCAAAAATCACACACCATGGAGGNGTTGTTTTTTCTGGCGTACCAAAAAATTTNGNTGCNATGAGATATCATTCTTTGTCAGTTGATTTAAAGCTTGTACCTAAAAATATTAAAATTACAGCTTATTCTGATGATAANTCGCCAATGGGATTTGAANATANAGAAGATCAAATATATGGAATTCANTTTCATCCAGAGGCCCTATTGACAGAGTACGGTGATAGAATATTAAAAAACTTTTGCTTATTATAATTGTATACTACAAGTAAATGAAATTAAATGGATCAATACAGCTTGAGGGTGACAAGTCTATATCAATAAGAATGATTTTATTTTCGATCCTTTCAGGCCAAGGTTCAAAAATAGGAAATATTAGTAAATCTAGAGATGTACTTTCTTCAATTAGATGTATTGAGAAATTGGGCTTAACTTATGATAACACAACTAGAAGAATAAACAAGACCCCCATTTCTGCGTCAAATTTTTTTGATTGTGACAACTCAGCTACTACAGCTAGGCTTTTGATTGGCATTTTATGTGGATTGAAGATTCCCTTTAAAATTA
>NHIV01000072.1 GCA_002170735.1 bacterium TMED198
TTGTAGTAGTTGCTTTCTTTTTAGCAGGGCTTGCTTTGGCCGCTGTTTTTTTTGTAGTAGTTGCTTTCTTTTTAGCAGGGCTTGCTTTGGCCGCTGTTTTTTTTGTAGTAGTTGCTTTCTTTTTAGCAGGGCTTGCTTTGGCCACTGTTTTTTTTGTAGTAGTAGTTTTTTTCTTTGTAGGCATAATATGTTTTATTTTTTTAATGATAAGAGCCCATTATTATATAAAACAAATAGGCTTAAAGACAAGAACTATTTACGTCGGAATTATTTTGTTATACAACGCAATGAAGTCCTTAGTTGTAAGATCTTGAGGCCTTAGATCACCATATTTTTTTATCATATCAGCTGAAACATAATTTGATAGTGTATTTTTTATTTTTTTTCTTCGTTGGCTAAAACATTTTTTAAGTAGGGTTGATAATTTTAGAAATTCTAATGTTTTTATTTTTTTTGGTTTCATTGTTATCATTACACTATCAACATTAGGTTTAGGATAAAAAATATTTTTTGAAACAGAAAAATTTTTTTCAATTTCAAAAAATATTTGTGAAATGATTGAGAATCGACTATAATTTTTTGATGATTTACTTGCAAGCAATCGATTAGCAAGATCTTTTTGAACCATGAAAACTAATTTTTTGTAATTTCTAAACTCAATCAAATTAATTATTATTTGTGAGCTTATATTGTATGGAAGATTGCCAACAACAAATAAATTGTCTAGCTGAGCATTATTTAATGAATTGTAGTTGAACTTTAAAATATCTTGATTAACAATTGTTATATTATTTTTATCTGATGAATCGTTTTTAAGTTCATTAGCTAAATTTTCATCAATCTCTATAGCTGTAATTGATTTTACGAATTTTGATAATGGTAGAGTTAAGGCTCCTTTTCCGGGTCCTATTTCTAAAATATTTGTATTTTTTAATGGGCCAATTAAATTTATTATTTTTTTGATAGTATTTTTATCTGTTATGAAGTGTTGGCCCCATTTTTTTTTAGGTTTTAGTAATGAGCTTTTATTCATTTAAATCAAAAAAATTAATTGCATTTGAGGATGTGTATTCGCAAATATCATCATAACTAAGGTCTTTTATATCAGCAATTTTTTGAGCAATTATTGGAAGGAAAAAAGGTTGATTCTTTTTGCCTCTATTAGGATTTGGTGCAAGGTAGGGACTATCAGTTTCAATCATTAGCCTATCTATTGGTATGGTTTTTACTGTATCAGCTAGTTCTTTAGAGAATGTTACAATCCCAGTAAATGAAAGAAATAAATTTAGATTTAAAAGTTGTTTTGCCTCATAAGAATTGCCAGTAAAACAATGTATTACGCCTTTTTGTAATTCAGTTTTTTTAATACACTTAATTGTATCATCAAAGGCTTCTCTCATGTGAATAACTGATGGTAAGTTCAAATTATTTGAAAGTTCTAATTGATCAGTGAAGACTTTAATTTGAATTTTTTTGTTACTGTGCTTGTAGTAGAAATCCAATCCCATTTCACCAATAGCAACAACCTTTTCATAGGAGGCTAGATCTTCAAGCTCTTTGAGGTAGCTTTTAGGCGTATCTTTTGCATCATGAGGGTGAACCCCAACAGTACAAAAAACATTACTATACTTGCTTGCAGTCTCAATGCTCTCTCTTGAAGTTTTCAGGTCTGTTCCAATGCAAATAATTTTTTTTACACCCTTTGACTCGGCCTTGTCAATTACCTCATCTATATTTGAATAGTATTCATTATATATGTGAGCATGAGTGTCAATTAGATACATTATCAATTCTTGGAAATAGAGGTTTGCCTAGATTTTTCAATTTAGTATTAGGCTTAATTTGTTTTAGAGGCTCTAGATTTCTGTAATTTTTCTTAATATCAACAGAGAAAATATTTAGAATTAACTGAGTTTTTGTTGGCATGATAGGGTTTAAAATTTTTGATATTAATATTAATATGTTAGCTGAAACAGATAAGGTTTTGGCTGCTACTTCGATTTCTGAAGTACCTTGTTTGACTAACTTCCATGGAGCCCTTACTTCAAGGTATTTATTTAAAAGCCTTAATGCTGAAATGGAACATTCAATTAAATCATGTATTTTTAAATTATCAATTGTTTCTTGAATAGTTAATATTTTTTCATCAACTTTTTGAATTAGTTCTTGATCTAAATTTTCAAGATTATTTATTGCAGGAATTTCATTTTGGAAATTTTTTTTGATAAGCATGGTAATTCTATTTATCAAATTTCCATAGTCGTTAGCTAAATCTGAGTTGTACCTGCTAACGAATGATTCATAGCTATAGTTAGAATCCATTCCTACGACCATATTTCTCATTAAATAAAATCTAAGTGCATCAGATCCATGTTCTTTAATAATATCTAATGGGTCTACTGCATTACCTGCTGATTTAGACATTTTACTTTCATTTGACATCCACCATCCATGAGCTAGGATTGTTTTTGGAAGTTCCAAACCTGCAGCCAATAACATCGTAGGCCAATATACACAGTGAGTAGTTAGTATATCTTTACCAATAAGGTGTAGGCTGGCTGGCCAAAATTTAGAAAAATTATTTTCGTTATTCTGCCATCCAATTGCCGTTACATAATTGAGAAGAGCATCAAACCAAACATAGGTTACATATTCATGATCAAATGGAATTTCAATACCCCAACTTAGTCTTGTTTTTGGCCTTGAAATACATAGATCTTTAAGTGGATTTTCCAAAAAACCTAATATTTCATTTCTTCTAGAAATTGGAAGAATAAATGAATCATTGTTTTTAATATGATCAATTAATTTCTTTTGATACTTGGACATTTTAAAAAAATAATTTTTTTCTTTTAAAGTTATTATTTCTCTCAATGAGCCTTCATCTACTTCTTTTTGAGTTACAAATCTTTCTTCAGAAACTGAGTAAAGTCCTTCATATTCATCCATGTAGATGTCACCGCTTTCCTTAAGTTTATTTAGAAGAAGTTGGACTTTTTCCTTGTGAAAGTCGAATGTTGTCCTCATGAAAAAATTAAATTCAATGTTTAATTCCTTCCAAAGAGATTCAAATCTCATCACATATTCGTTAACATGCTCTTTACAGTTTATATTCCTTTTGTTCGCAGCCTCTTGAACCTTCTGCCCGTGCTCATCTGTCCCTGTTAAAAAATATACATCTTTTCCTTTGANANNATNAAGNCTTGCTATAACATCTGCTANAATGGTTGTNTANGCGTGGCCAATATGAGGNTTGTCATTGACGTAGTAAAGAGGCGTTGTAATNTAAAATTTATTTGATTGGCTCATCGNTACCATNNGNGCTTTTANGTTCTAATATTTCAATCTCATGAGTTTTGAATACCTCATGNAAACCATTTTCATCTTCTGTTTTNAAAGTAGTTGGATAATGAAAGATTTGTATTAGCTTNACTTCTTTACCATTTTTCTTAACTNTCATTAATGATCCNATNGGGATTGAGTTCATATTGAAGTATTTTGACATAAATATTTATTTTTTTTATTGTGTTATTGATTCATTGCATAAATAAACAATAAATTTTATAAAAATTAAAGCAAATAATGAAAACATTTAAAATATTTATAATATTAACATTATACCTACTGTTATCATCTTGTGGTGATTCGAAGGTTTACGATGTAAAAATAGATGACAAGTCCACTTTCTTGAGTATGAAGGTATATACTTATGCTGATCAAAGAAGCCTTGAGTCATCTTTCAACTATAGCTCTGATGGACAGATAGTAGAATATAAATCATTCTCTGATTCAGTTCTGGTTGGCCATTGGATACCATCATATAAAAATATAATTATTGAGGAAGAGTTTTTCAATAATGGCCAAGTTAGGTCTACTGGAAACAAAAAAAATGGGACACAGCATGGAGCTTGGCATTATTTTAATAGAAATGGTCAAAAAGTTTCTCAGCGATATTTTGAGAACGGAAAAAAATCATGGAATTGGTTTATTTTTAATCAGGATTCATTCATCGTTGAAAGTTATGATTATATTAAGGATACAGGCCTTTGGATACAATTCTATAAAAATGGGCAAATAAAATCTAGTGCTAGCTATATTGATGAAAATTTAAATGGTATCTTCAAAGGATATTTTAAACAAAGTGGAAGAAAAGCAAGTCCTAAGCCAAAGGAAATTGGAACTTTTGTAGAAAATAAAAAAAGTGGACCTTGGAAATACTTTAATAAAAGAGGTTTTTTAATAAGAGAAGAAAATTATTTAGATGGTATTATTAATGGCAAGTGGTATACATACTTTGAAAATGGAAATCCTAAAATAGTGGGTCAATATTTAGAGGGTAAAAGGATTGGATTATGGAAATGGTATGATGTAGATCAAAATGTTTTTCTAGAAAAACATTATAAACTAAACTTATAAATTTATCAATGAGCCCAAAGAGTAACTATTCAAAGATTTCAATGATTATTTCTACCATCCTGATTATTTTTTATTTTATTTTCATGCTTTTTTATTATTAGGTCTTTACATGAATGAAACATATATCTTTGATTGGCTAACCTATTCATGGTTGATGGATAACATGTGGTGGCTTAGCGTTGGAATGATTGCATCAATGGTGGTTCTCTTTTTGTTCCCAATATTACTTGGCTATGATTTAAAAAAAGATGAGGACAAAAAGAAATAACAATGACGTCTCTAAACATTTTTTTAATTATGCTTGCAGTGTTCTTTGCTATCTTTTTTTCTGAAATATTTAGACTAAAGAAAGATGTTAGAAAATTAAATAACATTGTTAATCATCTTTTGCAAGAAAGAAAAAACAAGAATCCAAAACAATAACGTTGTTATAAATTAATTATTTTTTTTAAATTCTAATGCTAATATAGCGTTGGAAAATGACAGAAGAAATTACGAATAAAAATATTGATGAAAATAATTCTGAGAATGGCAGTAGGGCTTATGCCTTGTTTTACTCGTTCTTTTTGTTGCCTTTATCAATAACAATTTTAGGTGTTTTATTCTTTTTAACATTTAAATTCTTAACAATTGAATCTGAAGATCCTTACGATTATTTAAATCAAATCAAAGTTGGCTCTTCAACAAAGAGGTGGCAGTCAGCATATGAGCTTGCTAGAATTTTATCTAATCCAGAAAATTTTCCAGAATCTGAAAATTTTAGTAATCAATTAATACTGATGTATAAGAAATCAATTCATGATGACCCTATGGTTAGAACTTATTTAGCATTGTCTATGGGTCAATCTGGGAAAAAGAAATTTGGTCCTATTCTTATGGAGGGGCTTGAAGATGAAAACTCTTCATCTAGAGTAGCCGCAATCAGATCTCTTGGAAGTATTAGATATAACCAATCTCTAAGTATACTTGAGTCTATAGCTTTAAATGGCAAGGATGACATGGAAAGATTGGCAGCAACTATTTCAATAGGAAGATTAATTGATACAAACTCACGTCAAACTCTACTAACTTTATTAGATGATGAAGAGCCAAACATTAGATGGGATGCAGCTATTGGCCTTGCAAAGCTAGGAGATTTATCTGGAAAAAAAGTTATAGATCAGCTATTAAGTAGAAGTTATTATTCAAACTTCCCTGAAGTGAATGATTTTGAAGTTGAAAAAGCTTTATTAATTGCAATCGAATCATCAGGTCTTATTAAGAATGATGATTTTTTGAAAAATTTAGAAATTCTGTCAACTAAGGATCCAAGTATGAAAGTTAGAGACGCAGCTCGCAAAATGATAAAAAAATATAATATTTAAATGGCAAAAGAAAAATATATACCTAAAGCATCAATAGGGGGCAATAAAGATAAGTCCAATATATCTCGTGGTCAATTTTTAAGTTGGCTAAGTGTGGGCTGGTTAGCTTTTGTAGGTGCAACAGGAGGTTTTTTTACAATCTTGATTAGATATCTTTTTCCTAATGTTCTGTTTGAGCCGCCTCAAACATTTAAAGTAGGGTTTCCTGATGATTTTGAAGTTGGAAAAATTGACTCTCGCTTTAAAAAAGAATACAATGTATGGGTTGGCAGAAGTGAAGATGGAATTTATGCGCTATCAACTGTTTGCACGCATTTAGGTTGTACGCCTAATTGGCTTCCAACAGACAGAAAATTTAAGTGCCCATGCCATGGCAGTGGCTTTAGAATTTCTGGGATGCACTTTGAGGGGCCCGCACCAAGACCACTAGAGAGATATAAAATTAGTTTAAGTAATGATGGACAAGTTCTTGTTGATAAGACAAAAAGTTATAAGCATGAAAAGGGTGAGTGGGAAAATCCAGACTCTCTTCTAAAAGTTTAATTTAAAAAAATAAAAATGAGTAAAAAAGAAAATAAAAAACAGTCTCTACTTGATTGGCTAGGTAATTCCCAGCTTTGGAAATCTATAATTAGATCTGGAGTTCCAAGAACTCGAAGGCAAAGAATGTATGCTATTCTTGGTAATGTGTTTTTGCACCTTCATCCTGCTCGTCTGCCAAGGCACGCGGTTAAATTGGGATATACTTGGTGTATGGGGGGACTTTCTTTCTTTTTGTTTGTTGTATTGACTATAACAGGTATTTTATTAATGTTTTACTACAGGCCAACAGTTGAGTATGCATTTACAGATATAATTGATTTAGGTGAACAAGTTCCCCTTGGAATTATGAGAGAAATACACCGTTGGGGAGCGCATGCGATGGTTCTTACAGTTTGGCTTCATATGTTGAGAGTTTTTATGACAGGATCCTACAAACCTCCCAGAGAGTTTAATTGGACCGTTGGAGTAATACTAATGACACTAACTATGTTTTTAAGCTTTACAGGATATTTGTTACCTTGGGACCAATTAGCAATTTGGGCTGTAACTGTTGGATCAAATATGGCTAGAGCCCATCCGTTTATTGGCAGTGAAGGTCCTGGAGCTTCATTGTTAGCAATTGGAGATATAAATCTTGTGCATGCAGGGTCAGATGTTAGATTTGGGTTGCTTGGTGGAAGGTTTGTTGGCGAAGCAACTCTGTTAAGGTTTTATGTTTTACATTGTATTGCAGTGCCATTTATAGCAATGATTTTTATGGCAGTACATTTTTGGAGAATTAGAAAGGATGGTGGCATTTCAGGCCCCATGTAAATTTATGTTGCAATATCTAAAAGATTTTATTGACTATTTATCTGCTCCAACGATATCCTTTACTTTGTTGACAGTAATGTTCCCTTTTGTTTTTCCTCCAACAGATTGGTTCCAAAAAATGCATAAAAAGCTTGGTTTCCATCATATGTGGACTAATAAAGGTGGAATTGCAGGAATATTATTAATAACAGCTTTTTTTGTAATGGGCTTTTTAGATAAAAACTTTAATATTATTTTAACCAAGCCTGATAACTTTCCAATTATTTTAATGACATATACAATGTTCTTCTTTATTTGGCTTGGCATGAAGAAGGCATATGTTAATGATGAAAGGCTCGATCAGGGTAAAAAGCCAGATGAATATCATGATCCAGAGGACAAAGTTCTTGTTTGGCCTGATTTAGTTTATATTGAATTGATAGCTTTAATACTCTTTACAGTTTTTTTAATTGTTTGGTCAATATTGGTAGCTGCTCCTCTTGAAGAGCCAGCAAATCCAGCCGCAACACCAAATCCATCAAAGGCTCCCTGGTATTTTTTAGGCCTCCAGGAAATGTTAGTTTATTTTGATCCATGGATAGCTGGAATTTTATTTCCTCTATTTATAATTATTGGAACTTCAGCGATTCCATATATGGATATCAACCCCAAAGGAGATGGTTATTATTCATTCAAGGAAAGAAGGGTCGGTATATTTATATTTATGTATGGATGGATTGTTTTATGGGTTTTTCTAATTGTTATAGGAACTTTTTTTAGAGGTCCAAATTGGAACTTTTTTGGGCCCTTTGAATTTTGGGATCCTCATAAAATAGAGGCTTTAAACAATGTAAATTTATCTGAATATTTTTGGGTTATAGGCTTAAACAAACCGCTACCTACAAATCCTTTAGTTCGTGAATCAATAGGAATTTTAGCTACAGCTTTCTATGTATTTTTATTACCTCCATTACTTGCCAAAACATGGTTAAAGGATATGTTCAAAGCTTATGGTCCAGTGCGTTACTCATTTTTAATGTTGTTTGGACTTTTGATGCTATCTCTTCCAATAAAAATGTATCTAAGATGGATTATTAACTTGAAGTATATTGTATCAATACCTGAATGGTTCTTTAATATTTAATTTAGGAGATTAGATTTTGGATTACCATAATGATGAGAGATATTGGAATATAAACCTTCTAAACAAGTGGTTTGCAATTTCAAGTATTGTTTTCTTAGGTTCAATGGTCTGGCTATTTATTGATGATAATGATGATGACTACAAAACTTATCAAAAAGAATTTAGAAAACTTTCAATTGATATTTCTGAAAAAAAGCTTGAAGAGGCTGAATCTAAAATAGAAGAACAAAAAGATAAGTATTTAAATAAGCTAGAATCAGCTAAAGCTGATTACAATCTAAAAAATACACTTCTTGATACAGCTCTTTCAAAAAAAGAGATTCTTAGGGGAAAGTTTTACAAAGCAAATATGGATTATTTGAGTTTCAAAGCAGAGGTAGATGAGATCCGTTACTTATTTGAAACTGAAAAATTATATTTAGAGGAAGATCCAGTTAATTATCAATATAAATATAAGGATCAATATAACACTGCATTGGATAAACTTTTATCTATGAAGCTAGATAAAGAAGATCTTGAAACAAAGCAAATTACATTAGATGACTATATTAAAGATTTAAGATCAAACCTGAAGAATGTGGAAGATGAGGTGAACAAATTCTTGAGAGAGGTTAATCTTATTCAAAACAAACTAAAAAGTTTAGATAGAGATAGAATGACCACTGCAAATAAAATTGGAGATTTTGTTAGAGATCTACCTATAATTGATTTTCTTGCGCCTTACTACAAAGTTAATCAAATTGTTGTAAATGACATTAAATACGATGTTAATTTTGCTCAAGTTGCAACTGTCGATAGGTGCACAAGTTGTCATTTAGGAATTGATGACCCTGACTACAAGGATGCACCTCAACCTTATACATCTCATCCAAAACTAGATATATTTTTAAGTTCATCGTCTCCTCATCCAAAAGAAGAGTATGGATGTACAGGTTGCCATGCTGGAAGAGCAAGAGGAATGGATTTTGTTTCAAGCACTCATACACCCAATAATAAAGAAGACAAAGAACGTTGGAAAGAGGATTATGATTGGCACAAAATGCACCATTGGCTAAAACCTATGCTTCCTACTAGATATTCAGAAGCAGGCTGTGTAAAATGTCATACTAAAAAAATTGATATACCTGGAGCTGAAAAAGTAAGCCTTGGTTTCGCTTTAATTGAGAAGTCAGGTTGTAACGCTTGTCATGCTATTGAAACAATTCCTAAAACATANAATCCTGGTCCNGATTTAACAAAAATTCATCAAAAAGTAGATAAAAANTGGACAAGAAATTGGATCCACAATCCACAAAGNTTCAGATTTAATACTTGGATGCCNCACTANTTCAATCAAGATAACAATTCTAGTCCTGAAATGATCAAAAGAAATAAAGCCGAAGTATATGCTATGACAGAGTATCTTTTTTCAGGCAATAAAAATAAAAGAAATAATGATAGTAAATATATCGGAGATAAAGAAAGCGGAGAAAAACTTTTCAATGCAGTAGGATGTTTGGGTTGTCATGTTATAGAAACTGAAAAGGTTGTTCTTACACAAGACGATAAAAAATTACCTTATGAAAGACTATTAGCTAGCTATGGATATGAAGAAAATGAAATGACATCATATGAGCTTCTTAAAAATCAAGGCCCTAATCTTATAGGTCTAGGATCTAAAACTGATGCAGAGTGGTTATATAAGTGGATTAAAAATCCAAGGTTGTATTGGCCCGAAACTAGAATGCCAAATTTGAGGTTGACAGATCAAGAAGCTAAAGATATAACTGCTTATTTACTTAGCTTTAAAAATGAAGAGTTTGAATCTATAGATGATATCGAATTTGATAAAGAAGAAACAAAAAATATTGCTTTTAGATGGCTTAGAAAAGTATATACTGAAGAGGAAGCTCAATCAAGAGTTGAAGAAATGAATACTCAAGATCAGTTGCAATATGTTGGAATGAAATCAATTAATAACTATGGTTGTTACACTTGCCATAACATTGGAGGCTTTGAAAATGCTAAGCCTATTGGAGCAGAGTTAACGCATCAAGGTTCTAAACCTTTAGGTAAATTAGATTTTGGTCATATACATAATATTGATCATTCAACCTGGGGCTGGCACGAGCAGAAAATAGCTAACCCAAGAATTTTTGATAGAGGAAAAATTGTAGAGCCTGAAGATGCATCTAGAATGCCAAATTTCTATTTTAAGCCTGAAGAGGTAGAAGCAATTGTAACTGCAATTTCAGGACTAACAACTGATAAGGTATCTCCATCTAAGCTTTCAGAAACTTATGTCCAAGATCCAGCTATTTTTGAGGGTCATAGACATATAAGACAGCTGAATTGTAAAGGTTGTCATGTCATTGAAAATCAAGGTGGTCAAATAGTAGATATAACAGGTTTGGAGTATGGTCCACCAAATTTAAATACGGAAGGGTCAAAAGTTCAGCCAGATTGGCTCTTTAAGTTTTTTAAAAATCCAATGACAATTAGACCAAGTCTTCAAGTTAGAATGCCTTCTTTCCATCAAGATGATGAAGAGTGGAATAGTATAATTAAAGCTTTTCAGCATATTGATGATCAATATCTTTCTTATGAGTCTGATTTTATAGTAGACAAAAATAGTACAAAATACAAAGCAGGAGATAAGCTCCATGAGCTTGGAGCCTGCAATAATTGCCATTTTTATGGAGTTGAGTTTCCGAAGCAAGCAGCTGGTACTTGGGCTCCAAATCTTGCTTTAACAAAGTCAAGATTAAGGCCAGAATGGCTGGTAGATTGGCTTGATAATCCTCAGATAATTATGCCTGGAACAAAAATGCCAGCGCCATATATTCCTACTCTAGATATTCTAGAGGTTGATGGAGCTGAAAATATATGGGGTTCGGCATTAGTTGATCTCAAAGGTGATAGACAGGCAATGCTTATGGGTTTACGAGATTATGTTTATGCTATTAATGGCAAGCAAGATATTACTGATGAAATTAAAAAGTATTTTGAAAAAAATGGTTATGATTTTAATGAAGAAGATGATGAAGAAGATTGGGATGATGAAGATTGGTAGTCATCGCCTTTTGGCACATTAAAAAAAGTTACTTTTTAAGTCCTATTTCTCTTAACCGCTCATTTAAAAATTCTTCCGAAGTATATCTTTCAGAAAGCTTGACTTCTGGCCTAGGATGAATGAAAACTGGCATAGAGAACCTTGCAGATTGTTTTTTTTCATCTTTAGGATTAACAACTCTATGTATTGTAGAGGGATAAAAACCATTAGTACATTCTTGAAGCATATCTCCAGTATTTATGACTAACCATCCAGGGTTACATTCAACATCAATCCAAGTCTTATTTTTAGAAAGTACTTGCAATCCAGGTTCGGTAGCAGCAGCTAGAATAGTGATAAGGTTGATATCACCATGAGCGGCAGCTCTAATTGCTCCTTTTTTAGTTTTAAAATCTATAGATGGATAGTGAATAATTCTCATTAAATTCATGCTACTTTGAGTTGACATTTTTGAAAGTGGCATAGAAAATTTTTTTGTTATATCTTCAGGGGTAAAAGAATCAATCCAATGCAATAGTGTATTGCCAATACCCAAGAGACTTTGATATAAACTCTTTGTATCTTCACTTATTTCAATTGGATATTTTCCCCATTCGTAATAATGAAAAAATTCCTTCAAATCTTTAATTTTATAACCTTTGGCATTTTCTGAAAAAAGTGGAAAATATCCATCTTGTAGCTTTGGATCGAAAGTATATTTATGTTTTTCATTCATTTTAAAAAACCTATCCCACTCTTTAGTCACTGAAGTAAAGAGATTGTAATCTATAGGATGATTTTTTATTACAGCAA
>NHIV01000073.1 GCA_002170735.1 bacterium TMED198
GATAGTCCATGAGCTTTTCCAAAACCATGGTATGGATCTTGCCCTAAAATAACAACCTTGACCATGTCAACAGGAGTTAAATTGAAAGCATTAAACATATTTTCATAATCTGGGAAAATATTATTTTTTTTATATTTCTGCCTAACTTGCTCCATAAGATTTAAGAAGTAAGGCTCTTCAAACTCATCTTCGAGTAGACTGCACCAAGAGCTTTCTATTATCGGCTTTTTTTTCATCATGTATAAATTATATAAAAAAAGGGAAGTAAAAACCTCCCTTTTCTAAAATTCAAGCAAATATAAATCTAACTATGCACCAAGTACTATATTTACCAAATTTACTATGTCAAGAATGTTTAAAATTCCATCTTCGTTAATATCAGAAGAAGAAGAGGCCTCTGACAGCCCCAGAACAACATTTACAAGCAATATTATATCTAAAATGTTAACTATATCGTCATCATTGATATCTCCAGTCAAACCACCTTGAATTCCATCAAAAAACTCAGGAGGATATTTTTGTGCTCTTGCAATCATGGCATTACCTGGGTAACTATAACTAAAAACTTCATCACCACTTTGATCAACTTCAAAAATTGTTGCATCTTCAGCAACTGATATAACAGTATTTCCATTTGGCATCCTAAATGCACCACTTTGCACAGGTGAAAAGAAGCCACCTGTATGAATCCAAGTATAAGATGACGGACCATAAACATCACCTGAAAGCATGTTATAAGATCCATCGCTATTCACAGGAGTTACAATTTCTAGAGCAGCTGATGAGTTATTATTGTGAAAATTGTTGTACAAAATTAAATTTCCAGCACCAGCCTCTTCTGGATACCATGAAGGAATCCAATTAACTCCATGCTGATCATTAAGAATATTATTTGAATTTGATCCTGAGTCGTAGTTTGAGGGGTTGCCCCACCTGTAAATAAAATCACCGCCCATACCTTGGGTTCCACCTGAATGAGAAGCAGCTTCAGCAGTAGTAGTGCTATGATCAATAATATATATTTCACTCTGATGTCTAGAAGAAAAAACTATTTGATCTAATTCTGCATTGTAATCAATAGCATTTACATGCATCCAATCTCCATTAGCCTGTCCACCAGGACCACCATTGCTTCCTACATTGCCACAATTAACATCCATGAGCTCAGGATGATCAGATATATTTCCATATGTAGGAACGTATTGACTGCCCCTATCCTGAACAAGATGATCTGTAACATGCCACTCCCAAACAATATCAAATTCAAAGGGTGTACTTAAATCGGGCTCAATCTCCAAAAAAGCCGTTCCCCAAAACTGATTCAGGTTATTATTAACTGAAGATCTCCCAAATTGCGTCCACTCAGAAGCATAAAATCTTTCCCATGCAACAACTATAAAATTACCATTAGGAAGAACTGCAATATCATGATGATGCTGATAGTCATTATTAGACAAAGCATAAGACCACAGTAAATCTCCATCCCAATTATATATTTTAACTTGCCCTCCTACCCCTCCTGCTTCCATCGTTGGATTGGAAGATTTGCAGGGATAATAAAGAAGGGTATTTTCAAACCCCGGCTCATCGCCTAGAAGCAAGTAAGGCATACTTGCAGGACCACAATCATGACTCCATGAATTTACAGTACTCCAATTTTCATCTTTTAAATATGTTGTAGCACTACTTCCTCCACCCTGACCACCTGGAGTGTAGAGTGTATAACCCACCGAAACATCTTGAGAAAAAAGAAATGATAAAGAAAAAAGGAAAATAGCTGGTAGTTTTAACATAATATCTCCAAATAAAATTTAATTGTTAATTTAATTTTTTTTACTAACAATACTAATAATTCTTTTGTAAATGATTGTTACTAAAACTAATATTTAATTAAAGCCGCCGCGTTTGAAAGACCGGCACCAGTACCTACAAGCAAGACCTTCATTCCTCTCTTTATTTTTTCTCTTTCAATGGAAACTGCCAGTGCTAGAGGAAGGGATGCCGCAACACAATTGCCCATTTCTTCTATGACATTAACTACCTTGGATTCATCAAATCCCCCGTAAGATGCATAAGCTTGAACGGCAAAGTAAGAGGCCTGATGAGGAACTACCATATCAACTTCATCTAATGAAGTATTATTGCTGGCAAGAATATCTTTGATCATTGAGTGTACTTTTTTTCGAGCCATTCTGTAAACTCTTGGCCCACTCATTGAAAAATAGTTGTCAGCGCTATTAGTTTTAGGATTATCAGGGTGCAAATTTGTTCCACCTCCCTTCACCTGTGTAAACTCAGCTCCCTCTGGCCAAGTCTCAAACCTCCAATCAATTAGCATGCTTTTATCTTTAGGGTCATTTTCTACTATTACTGCTGCAGCACCATCACCTAAAAGAGATGAACTTTCTGGCTCATTGAAGTTTCTACCTACAGTTCCCCTATCAGAAGAGACAATCAATATTCTTTTGTAGGAACCTGAGCTAAGAAAATCATTGGCGACTTTAAGGGCTACCAGGAATGAAAGACAGGTGGCATGGATTGAAAAAGATGGAACTCCCGACATATTAAGCTCTCTCTGAATAAATACTGATGTATCAGGAATAATCTGCTTACCTACTCCTGATGCATTTAAAATTAAGTCAGGAGAGCCTTCTCCTCCAATGGCCACAGATGCAGCATTTGCTGCCATTAAATCAACATCAATTAAAGATACCCTTCTCTCTTTAACCCCTGTTCTAGAAATTATCCAATTCTCTGATTTGTTGATTTTATCAGATAATTCTTTTGCTGTTTCGACTTTTGGGGGTAGATAATGACCTATACCTGTTATTTTTAAGCTCATACTATTAGAAGTAATATTTTAACTGACATCTAATATGTGAAAAGTCTTCCATATCATTAAATCTATAGAAAGGAATACTATTATCACCTTTTATAATTGTAAGACCAACAAGCGGAATAAAATTATCAGTAAAATTATATTCTGCTGTTAAATTTATTATAGATCCCATTACGTCATCATCTAAATATTGAAAATCTAGCATAGATAGAAATGATACTTTAAGATCCTCATTGAAAAATTTTTTCTCAGCATTAAATACGAATAATTCTTTAGAAAGTACTGCATTAGGGGTGCCTAGTCCTGGTGAAAATAACAACTCAGGATCCAGTGTGGGCAAATCTAAAATAGGAGATCCTTCCAATAAAGGTATTGTACTTAACTGCTCAATTGTTATACCTAATTTATTCGCAGAATAATTAATTAAATCCCACCTTATATACTGCATCCCAAAGTTTATATTAAATGGCAGTCCATACTCCAATTGAAGGGCCATCTGATAATAATCTACACTCTCTTCAAGAGAAGAAGAATTTCCATCAACATATTCAGTGTACATTGGAACATAGCACTCATCAATGAAATTAGTTCCATCAAAATCATCTGGAACACAGTGCCCAGGAACAGCGCCATCAATCTTCTCAACTTCAAATGCATCAGGAAAGTCCTCCCTGCTCACTCCAATCCTAAGGTTATTATTCATATCTTTTGTAGAGAACAATCCAAAGTCACCTCTGAAAGTTAAATCATTTAAAAAATAGTTAAAGCCTAACCCTAAAACATTTGTTTTTCTATAGCTGTAAGAAATAGTTGAATACTCTTGACCTTGGCTAGAATCCTCAGGCCTTTTCCAAGTAGAAATAGCTGATAAATTGAAAATTCTATCTAAACCACTAAAGTAAGAAAACTGTAAATCTCCTTTTTCAAAACCCTTTTGAATATAACCTCCAAATTCAATTGGACTAACATCTTGATCAAGAAATATTTGCTTTGGATCAGGATAAAGAGGAACCTTTATTGGAAATTCAGAATCACCAAGAGGTAACCTGCTGGTTGAATGATAAGGGGATACAACACCAAAAACATCAAAAGATTGAAAACTATATTCAAAGGACAATGAATACGAACCCAATTTTCTATCTGCGCCCAATTCAAANAGATAGAAATAGTCAAAAGCATTTACGTTGTCAATTGGACTGTTTTCATCAACCATTCCCCATGCAAAAATCTGCTTACCNANCCTTATCTCNCCNGCATCTAAAAACCANGTAAAGTAAAGCTCTCTAAGATCAACTTTCCATATTCTATCNTNTGGNCTNCTATTTACAAGATAGTCAGAATCTGATGTTTCAAAATTTATATCATACTCCAAAGAAAAGCTTGATGAAATACNAAANCTNTCATNGTCATGACTNTACTTAAGGTTAAGCATTCTNAATGGTATTTTAATAANACTCTGATCNGAAGTNCTTGCTATTGAATAAAGATTTAAATTTCCACNTGACTGCATTAGAGAAAATGAAANCATAAAAATGCATAAAAATAGTTTTANTATCAAGCTNTTATCTCCACTTATTTTTTATTTAAATAATCTTCCATCCAAACAAAGACCTCCTGCCCTTGAGTCTTCCATGCATTTTCAAGGGCCCAATCAGGAAAATCTCCTAATAATTCCCCGTTCCATATATAGCTTACTTTAGTTGAACTTTCAGATTTAAATTCAAGAACCCAAGCCCCTGATGCATTTGGAAGCCTTACACTTTTTTCTAATAAAGGTTTACTCCCATGCGAGCCTGAATCAAATGCAAAAATAGTTTTACCCTTTTGTTCTATCATTGTGTACTCTACAATATAGTCACGATCTGATATAAAGTAGGGCATATCTAATCTTATGTGTACAACATTATCTGACACAATCTTACATGTTGATATTCTTTTAAATATATTGTTATAGTTTTCAAAGTTCTTCAACGAACTTATAATCTTTTTTTTATTAAAAGGAAGAACAACTTCTGATATACACCAGAGCCTTCCTCTCTCATCTTCTTTGGTTGAAATCAGAATATTATCTTCTTCATGTAGGATAAGGGCGTCATCAAAATAGTTTAAATCATTAACAATATCTAAATTAGAAATACATGGCAATGTACTACAAAATAAAAATCCTAATATATATCTCAATAGCCTAACTTTTAAAAAATGTCTCATATATAGGTTTACAGTCCTTCTTAATTTTCTCTTCTGTGAGGCCAAACTTTTCAAGGTTGTATTTATGGCCACTTTTAAACTCTCTTTGCTTTGCAGAAGTGAGATTAATCTCTGATTGCAACTCAGGGGTAATATCCTTGCCTAGAAAAACCATAATTTTATTCATCAATTCTCCAAAATCTTGCATCATATCATCAAAGTTTACGATCATTACTCTTTGTGGATCAATTCTACCATTCACCCAATCATCATGAAACCTAAGCTGAAGCTCAATTAGGCCCTTGTAGAGTCTATCAATAAAATGTTGCCTCTTTTCTCTTTCTAGACTCCAAAATCCAAATCTCTTATCTTGAACACCTGTTACAAGACTGAGCCCTGATGGAATTACACTTAGAGGATCTCTAAGCATATAAAGAAGTTTTGCATCAGGGAATTTTTTTAGAAAGCTAGGAATGTCAGCGCTGACTGAAAAGAGCTTTCCAATGAACTGAGTGTCATTAGAGGCCCTCAATACTCTTATCCATCTTTCATTGAAGTATGCACAATCTCTATCGCTAGTATTACGTATTTTTGGATCAACCCAATCAAAAAGATCATCCTTAGACCACGAAAGAATAAATCCATATAAAAAAAAGCCATCGAAGTACCTAAATAACATAGAGGCGTCATCTGTTTCAATAGAAGACAAACTTGTTTTGTGAGCCTCTGTAGAGTGATGACGAGTAGGGCTTATTTTTTCAAGTAGAGGAAGAAACGGCTTCATGAACTTCTGCTGAATAAGAGAAGGGTACAACATCTGCCAAAGCTCACTCCCTTGACCAATCTTGTTCTTTATTAAGAACCTATGAAGGAAGGTAGTGCCTGATCTAGGATTCCCAACTATTAGAACTGGAGCCTGAACCTTTTTATTTATAAGTGATGGATAAAACAACTTATCAATCTTTAAAAAAATTATCGTAGAAAGCCTTAGCAAGGCAATCAACATACCAGTAAAAAGAGTTGACAGCCAAAGCCCAAAGGTTTTACCTATAATCAAATAGGCAGTTATGGACCTCTTTGCAAGCGATATAGACTTACCCAACGCTATCCCCCTAAAATAAGCTGAACTAGAGCGACTATGTCTAAAATATTAACAGTTTCATCTGCGTTAATATCTGCAGAGCAAACCTGCTCATCGCTATATTCAACGTTGTTTAGAACATATTGAACAATTGATACTACGTCCAAGATATTGATAGTTTCATCATTATTTACATCTCCTGCAACACACTCTTCACATACTTGAGGAGCATCAATAATAAAGCTATAGTAGAAAACATCTAAAGAAATTTCAAAGTTATTACTATTTAAAACGCATTCTGGAATGTTAACCTCAGTGCAGAGCATATTACCCCCGCATCCAAAATAAGGAGCAAAAAGTGCATCCACACAAGGCTCTTCTCCGCTACAGCTAAAAACTAAATTTAAATTGCAAATTGAATCAGGCAGTGAGCTAAGGTTATTATCAAATAGCCATAAATATTCAAGGTTAGCAAGATCGCCGATTGAACTGGGCACATACTCTAGCTGATTGTAACCTAAATCCAAAAAATACAGGCTAGTCAAGCTCCCTATATCCTCAGGTAAAGTGGTAATGCTATTGAAAGATAAAATTAAATTAGCAAGATTTCCAAGTGAGGTAATACTAGCTGGAAGAGCTCCAATATTATTTTCACCTAGTGAAAGTGTTTGGACTTGACTTAAGTTGCCTATTGACTCAGGAAGAACCGTAAGAACTACGTTGCCTCCATCAAAATCATTACCTGCTTTTATATACAGGAGTCGTCCGCCAAGCCAGTTTTGGGTACCCAAATCAAGGGGTGAACTAAAATCAAGATTATTTTGGTCAATTAAATCTTGCAAGAAATCAAGGTCGGAATTATAAAAGCAGTTAGATCCATCAAAAACAATCGTTGTGTTTTGATTAAAGCCTTCATAAAATGAATAATCCTCTTCGCACTGAGAACTTTCTAAAACGGTAATACTTCCTACCATACCATTCGCAGCATGAGCGCCAATACTACAGTCGTAGTTATAGGTTCCTGCAACATTAAATGTATAAGTTCCTATTGATGCAGGTCCTGAAACTGCTGATAGATTGAAATCTTCTGGATTATTAAAAGGTGACCCTGTAATTGTGTTAGTGCTACCATTTACATCATGAAAGCCTCCAACATTGTACCATTCTACAGTTTCGCCAGCATTAATAGTTAAACTAGAAGGTGTGTAAAAAAAATTTCCAGCCTCAATAGTATGATCTGCTTGAGAAAAAATTGCACTTAAATAAACAAATAAAAATAAACCTTTCATAGAAATCTCCTTTATTTTACTAATAAAACTTTTTTTGTCTCCAACAAGCCATCTCTTTTCATTCTTACAAAGTATTGGCCTGAATGTAAACCTTCAAAGTCGACATTAAAACTATATATACCTTTCACAAGATCACCTCTATATATTTCTTTCACTTTTTTTCCGCTTAAGTTATAAATATCTAGCTCAACAAAACCATTATTAAGGGCTTCAATCTCAATTGAAAGTTTAGAGTTAAAAGGATTTGGGTAAATATTCAATAAACTATAATTTGAAGGTAAATAGCCAACCAAACTATTTGTTCCACCTAAATCAGCTACATCGTAAGACATGTAGATAGTTTTTGCTAAATCATACCTATGCTTAGGCGTTACTATAACTGAATTAATTTCCAAAATCTCTAAATTATCAATTTGCTCAGTATCAATATCATACTCAAAAGTTTCACCTGACAAATCTATTAGTTCTGAATATAAAATATTTTGATCTGCATCAAGGAATTCTACTAAGAATATTTCACCTTCTGTCCCCTCATTTATAAGCTTGAAGGTAGTTGAGCTATTGATAGGTTTTAAAAATGAGAACGCAACAGGGTATAAGCCTGAAATTCTATTTGCTCTATAAACAAGACCTCCAAAGCCAGAACTTTCTGCTAGGTTATATGAAGCCTGCCAAACTATATTTTTTTCTTCATCCACTTCTATTGAGCTTCCTCCAGAACCAATTGTTGTAATTAGATAGTTTCCGTTATTAAGTTTCGAAACATTTCCAGATAAATCTCCAAAATATTCTGGTGGCAGGTCATACTCCCAAACTTTCGAAGCTTCATAAGTTCCATCAGAATTTTCTATGACTTTAAACTCAAGCGCTCTTGATATAAAATCAGGATTAGTACATGACCCCTGAAACAGTTCGCTCCAAACACAAGGGCCTCCATTACCTTCTGTTGGACATTCTTCTTCACTGGTATAATCAAAGCAGAGAATAGTTTCTTCATTATATTCTACACTTCTTATATACTTGCTAAGATTCCCATTATCCATAGTTAAAATATTACCGCCTGGAAGAACCTCAATGCTATGTTGGAAGCTCATCTCTAAGTCATTGCTGATAACATCTCCAGAAGGCATTTCCATGCCTACGTTCCAAACAACCTCGCCTGTAGATCTGTCTATCTTTGTAATTCGTGAGAGGTGTCTACTTGATAGATAGATAGAGTTATCAGATTCATCATAAAAAAATGCATTTGCATGTGTCCAGTCCAATCTATTCTCTATACAGCATTTAGTGTTACTCCCACCAATTTTATCATAGTCCTCTATTGAAAAATGATTAAATGTAGACCAACTCCACACCTCCTCCTTGGTATTTGCATCCCACTCAACAATTCTATCTCCTATCCAAGCAACAAATGGGCAGCTACTCACACCTATATCGTTAGGGACAGGAAAGTACACGGGGTCATCTTCGACTAAGCCCATGTAGTTACCATTGGGAAGTTGAATAATTTCATGGTGAGACAAATTATCACTTGGATCCTTCCAAAGAACTTCATTCTTGTAGTTAAATTTTATTCCCGGTGTGATATTCTCTATACTTGAGCCTTGGTATTCAAGCCCATACCAGTTACCAAAGTAGTCTGTTGAGTAGTACACCATACCGCCAACATAGTTACTCTGAGGAACTGCACTATGCCAAACTTCTCTACCATTTCTATCAATAGCAGCACTGTAGAAATCAAAATATGCGCCAAATATTGTTAAGCCATCATCATTATAGTTTGCATCGGTTATTTGAGTTGTAGCATTGGAGATTTTTGAAGCAGTACTAAAGTTTTTGACCTCTGACCAGACACCACTCGCATTATCTACCACCCTATAATAATACAGCTGGCCCCAGTTGATGTTATCAGTATCAATATACATTAAACTAGTAGTCGTCACATTAACAACTACAGATGAAAAGGATTCAGAATCTGAAATCTGAAAATTATAGCTGGAAGCGCTTTCAACTTGGCTCCATTCAAATTTAACATGTAAGTAAGGAATGTTTTGACCTATATCCTGTAAATACAAACTTTGGCTAAAAATATAAAAACTTGAAAATGATGATACTATCAATAAAATGAAAAACTTTCTAATCATTTTGGTATCCTCTTAAGTTTACTTTCATTGAAAAATCCATCCTCTACACTTCTATCAACTTTAAAGTTATCAAATTTTAAAAGGGTTGAATGTTTTTTTTGAACGTTTTCAACATAAATTTCTTTAATAAGGCTATATTTTCCAATCTTTGCATATTTAACTTCTTTTTTTTTAAGGAGCTTGTCATCTTTATCATATGACTCTTCCTTAACAGGCAAAAGACTGTTTTTATCTATCCAACTTAAATGCTTTGAATACTCTGATAGAAGTTCTTTATTAGGGACTGATACCAAAACATGGCATGCCATGCCATCAACCTCCTCACTCTCTCTCATTGAGTATTTATAATCTTGAATCTCCCTTGTATATAAATCTTCATAGCTTAAGTCAGACCCCATAAATGATCCTGCTTTTTTATTAGAAGTTATTCTTCGTATTTTTTTAAAGGCTGGAAGCCACATTCTCATCTCATCTGACTTGTCTTGATGCTCTACCTTTAAAAGAGCTATACCTCTATCCTTTCTT
Organism: bacterium TMED198; assembly: GCA_002170735.1. GTDB lineage: Bacteria > Fidelibacterota > Marinisomatia > SCGC-AAA003-L08 > D37C17 > TMED198. The sequence goes on from NHIV01000073.1 coordinate 10,066, forward strand.
GGCTCTAAGAACCAAATAATTTGTTTTTCACTATTCTTGCTAGATACTGTTTTCAATTTTGAGGTTTTAACTCTCCCCTTCTTATTTGTTAAAACCATTGTCAGCTCTGACTCTATATCTTTTGGCTTTACTTTACTGTTCATGCTTTCTACAAGATCATCGGCTGTAAAGGAAAGCAAGAAGCTAATACAAAAAAAGATTGTGGCTATTTTTAACAAAGAACCGAACCATTAGCTAATACAACAAAATCTGGATTCAAAAGGTTTGGCTTATTGTAGGTCAATCGCTTCCCATTTTCATTGTCTACAACATCTCCCCCTGCATGCAATACAACAGCATGAGCGGCAGCTGTGTCCCACTCCATAGTTGGCCCAAGCCTAGGATATATATCAGCTGTTCCATCAGCAACTAAGCATAATTTGATAGAACTTCCCATTTGTAAAAATTCATAATTATCATATTTCTTAACAAACTCTAAAAC
>NHIV01000074.1 GCA_002170735.1 bacterium TMED198
GATGGAGTCTCCTCCATACACGCTTTCCAAGCGTGCACCTTAAGCCACTCGGACACCTCTCCATTTTAAATGTTTTAACATTAAAATAACAAAATTATATTTACAAGCAAAATAATATCCTGAACATTAACAGATAGATCTCCATTAATATTTGCAATAACACTCTCAAAGGCGGTTGGACTATACTGGCCTAATATAATGTTTACTAAAAATACTACATCCAATATATCAACCAATTGATCCTGATTAATATCACCCTCAATAAAGCCTTCGTCATTTAAATATATATTTGTTTCAATAGTCTCGTATCCAACAAATTCTAAAATCAATTCTTCAAGAACTTCATCATTTAAAATTAATTCAAATTGATGAGAGCCTTCAGGATGCCCAATAAAGTAATCTTCTCCATTTGCATTGTACTCCTTTAAATTTGTAATTGACCTTAATGTATAATTAAAAATTGGCTGACCTGAATAATCATAAATTTTACCATAATTCCAACCTGCACGCTTTTGATTATGTTCTAAAATAAATAAACCATTCTGCATATCACTTGCATAAACAAAGTTATTACTTGTAAATGGAAACGCTCCCCAGCATCCATAAAACCCGCCATTGTCATTTTGAGGGTAGGTATCAAATGCAGCAACTTCAACTGGATTTTGTGGATCGTATATATCAACAACCTTCAAGCCTGTTGTATAGTGAGATATGTATACAAAATTTCCCATAACATGAACATTATGTGCCAGACCGTTTTCTCCTAAATACTCTCCCTTTAAGTTTATATTTTCAAAATCACTTATATCCCAAACTTTGACAGTCTTACCTTGCGTCTCCTCTGTTGTCACTAAATGATTACCATCCAAAGAAAGCCAAGCGTTGTGGGCATAGCCACTACTTGGAGGGATTATCTCTGCCAGCTGAATAATACTGCCAATATTACTTATATCATATATTCCAAAACCATTATTTCCCTCTGAAATATAAGCAATGCCATTGGCTGAATATATATCGTGACAGCCTGGGGCTAAGGACCCAAAAGACCCCAAGTAAGAAGGTTCAGATGGACTGCTCAAATCAGCAATTTGAATATTGTCTCCTGAATAATGCTCAATAAATACTAACCCATCAGGATCTATCCATAAATTATGAGATTGCTCTATAGATGAGTAAGTCTCTAGCTTTATAGGTGCAGAGTATGGGAGAGGCGAAAGATCTACAACCTGCATTCCTGTATCATCCCCAAACATTTCGTTTACGATATAAAGATAGTCACCATAGGTTTTATAATCTCTATGGTAGTAATAATCATAGCTTGATGGGCCTGGAATATTATATACCTCAATTGGATTGCTTGGATCAGTTGAAACATCGATTATTGAAGTTCCAAATCTATACCCAACTATAGCATACTCAACTCCGGTTTCATCTGTATAGCCCCATACATCAGAAACGCCAAAATTGTTTGCATCATTTTCGAACTCAATATTTGATACAAGATTAAGATTATAGTTTTGCACTTGAGGAAAGATAAGGGCTGAACTAAAAAGTAATGTTAAAAATATATTAATAATTATTTTTTTCATATGATTCCATAATTTATTACTAAAAAGGCTATTCTCACTTCATCAAAATTACTTTTTTTGATAGGCTGCGCTTGCGGGAGGACATCTGTATTATATAAATACCGCTAGGGTATGAAGATGCATCCCATTTAGCTGTGTACTGACCTTCAACATGCAATTTATTAACTAAAACCTCTACAAGCTTTCCCCTTACATCAAAAACTTTTATTGAAACATCTCCTAAGCTTGGAATTGAATATTTAAAAAACGTAACCGGATTAAAGGGATTCGGATAATTTTGACTTAAATAGAATTCCAAAGGATAAAAGCTAGATGACAAAGCTGTATGATCAACAGTAAAACTTAAAATACTGCTGCAATAACCAACCAACCCCTTTTGGTCAATAACCTTAACACCCCAATAGTAAGTTTCAACATCATCTGTACTAGAGGGCTCAAGATCCTGATAGCTGTAAGTTGACTCAAGCAAACTACCAACAGATTCATTAACCACAAATGAGGACAGGGGCAATCCGAAAAATTCAACAGGTCCATCAAAATTGACTTCCTTTGATATGGCTATGTAATAATCAGGGCTTTCAACGTCTCCTCCTTGGCCTGGATATGAAGAAGAGCTCCATGAAAAATCAAAACTATAATTTTCATCTCCTGGTTCAAGTATAAACTGGCTAATAGAGGCATTATTAACCAAATCTAAATCAAATGAAGATGGAGAGTAAAGACAAGAACCATCGTCATTGGTTGCGGTTTCCAAATAATTTATGGCCTGACTGTCTGTACAGCCACAGCTTAGGTTGTTTCCATTGCAAACTCCACAACTATCTATCGTAGAACTACCCCCACACTCATCTAAACAATCGAGATACAGGCAGCTCCCATCATTAACTGTAGCTTGTATATCGTAGTTGCAGGCTGATTCATTTGTACAGCCAGCCTTTTCATTGAAAAAACCTGTTCTATTGTAATTAGCTCTATCAGTAAACCAATAAGAATCATTTGTACCCTGAGTTTTAAAATCAATCGCTTCCAAAGAATGTGAAGTTCCAACCAATATTTCAAGGTCCTGGTCTCCATCAACATCATGTAGCGTTATCCCCCCTGTAGGTGTATTCTCAAGTGTAATAGGAAAATAAGGCAGATAAGAACCTTCAATGCTAAAAGCATGGACAAGGCTATTGTTGCTTGATGCAACTACATCAGGCAAACCATCTCCATCTAAATCTGATACTGCAATAGAAACAATATCACCTCCTGCATCAACAGGCCAACCATCTTTCGAATAGCCATTCTTATTGTACATATAAATCAAGTTATCATCAGAACCAAACACAACATACAGGTCATCATCAAATAATAAAACTGCTGGACTTGTATCAACTTTCCCTCCTGTATCAAACTTTTGCAGCTGACTACCAGTGCTATCAAAAATATAAAAACTACCATCATTTGAACCAAACGCTATAAAGGTTTCATCTAGATGTGTAAAAACTACAGGGGATGATTTTATTTGACCTGAAACCATGATAGGAAAATTTTCAAAAATATTTCCTTGGTCATTAATCATATATAGATTGCTACTGTTGGTTCCAAAAATAATATCCCTAAGGCCATTTAAATCAAAATCAAATGCTGCCGGACTGGTTATTGAAAATTCATTAACATCCAACCCTAAAACAGTAGATTCATCGCTTAATGATGAAAGGATAATCTTTTCACCTTTTTGATAACCTATTGATAAAACTTCAAGATCAGAATCATCAATAAAATTTGAAATTACAGAGGCTGTATTTAAAGTAAAGTTGGTATTAATTCTAGTTACTGACTGATCGTTGTTTATTATATAAAGTGTATCGTTTTTAGAGCCAAATACGACCTCATTGGTTCCGTTGCCATCTAGATCGGCAAATGATGGAGAGCCCCACATCTGATTTTCAGAGGTCTCAGAACCAAAAGTTAATGCTGTCCTGCTATAAACTGAATCCTCCTTAACTGATAGGTGGTATATGTTTCCATGGTCATCAGCAAAAAAAACTTCGTTCTTATTGTCTTTATCTAAGTCAACAATGACAGGAGCGCCTTTAACCTGAGAATTTAGAGAAATTGGAAAGCCGAATTGATTTAGACTTATAGATATTTCAAGTGGCATTGAAACCTCATAACTTTGATTTTCTCCATAAAGCGCTATAATACTGACAGTGCAACCTAAACTTTGAAGGGCAGATTCATTGACTATATTTAAATCAAAACCAGACCCTTCATTTTTAGCCAATTCTCCGGCTTCTATCTGGCCAAATGTAATAAGGCTAGAGGAAATGCTTACGGCATCGCTTGTGCATGTTAAAATTGCCTGTGCACTCGATACTGATCCAAACCCTTGCTCATTAATAAGGGACAATGACACATGCGCAGACTCTCCGGGGTTAAGCACCCCATCTTGATCGCCCGAATAGTCATCAACTTCAAAACTGCTTACAGATAGATTTGGAACACCATAGGCAGCTATAGCCTTCTTAACATCAACTATCCCCTGCCCAAGGCAGTTATCCCCCTCACTGCCATTTCCTTTACAATCTGTATAGGCTGGGGTGAGATCATACAAAGTTTCATAGTCAGCAGTTTCTAAAATTCTTTCTATAAGCTGATTGTTTGTCCAGTCAGCATAGAAGGACTTAAGAAGCGCAATAGCGCTTGAGGCCATAGGAGAAGCCATTGAGGAGCCATCCATATTCATATATCCAGAGCCTATTACAGTACTATATATATCCTCTCCAGGCGCAGCCAAGTCAACGTTGGCATTGTATGTGCCCCACTGCCCCCAAAGTCCATTGCAATTTACAGCTGATACAGATAGTACGTTATCATAGCTTGCCGGGTAAAGCTCGCTATATTCCTCACCATCGCTAAACCCATTTTCATCAACTTTTCCATTTCCTGCAGCTGCTACAATTACAGCTCCATAAGTTTCGTGTGCAACATTTATCGTTGCCTGCTCTCCAGCTGTAGCGCCTTCTCCTCCCCAGCTACAATTTACAATTGTGAAACTATCTGAATAAAACCCCGCCTTGGCAGCATAGAGCAAACCCGAAAAACCTCCTATAATACCATATGTTTCCCCCTCTTCATCTGCCGCCGTTTTAACAGGTATAACACTAACATCAAATGCTACTGAAGAAATCCCAAGGTTATTATTGGTTGTTGCTCCCAATATGCCCGCAACATGCGTACCATGAGCCCAGTTTCCATTTGCAAGTGCTCCCTCTCTTGGATAGGGGTCGTTATCTGAGTCTGAGTCTAAAATAGAGAAGCCCGAAACATCATATCCAAGCAGATCGTCAATATAACCATTTGAATCTCCATCAATTCCATCCACGAAAGGAGAGCTCTCATGAACGAAATCCCTTAAATTTATAGATCCATCATCATTTAAGTCATCATTGAATAACTCTATATACGCTGAAAGGAGCTCATCAGCATCAATTAAATTGTCATCGTTGACATCATAGTCTCCTAGCTCAGATATAAACGATGGAATCTCTCCTTGATTTATCCAGATGTTTGACTGAAGATCTGGGTGTGTATAATCAACTCCTGAGTCAACTGATGCCACTAACACTCTTTTACTTCCAGGGCTTGAACTAGGAGGGTTCCAGTAGTCCCAAGCTTCGCTCGCTCTGACTGCATTAATTCCACACTGACTACTAAATGATGGATCGTTTGGTGTAAACAAAGGCCTTCTAACTGGCTCATCCTCAACCAAGAAAATACCAGGAATCAACAGAAGCTCATCCTTAACTTCTTTAAGCTTGCTTTTTCCTAGATTGTTCAGAATAACAGCTCTATAGATCCTATCTAAACAGATATCTTCCCAACAATCATTTTCATTTGCGCCTATGATCCATGGCTCAATTGAAAGGATATCAAATCTAGTTATAATATTATTTATCTGCTGGCTATCTGTAATTATTTTTGAATCAAATTTTTGTATATCTATTCTATCTGCTGCTTTATCAAGATAGATTAGTATAGACGACTTTTCAGAAGTCTTCAAAAATGAAAAGAATGCTAGAATAATAAATATAATATTCGGTCTATACATCAAGGCGATATATTAATATTCAATGTAGGGTCATTTACTTGAAAGTAACTAATTGTATCACCTAAATTATTAAAAAGCAAAAAGTTTTTAAGCTCTAGCTGTGTACTTGATGAGCTTAAAGCTGTAAGGTAGACATCAACTAAATCCCACGAACCAGAAAGCCCTTCAACATCGTTATTATTTGTAAGGCCAACAATAAATGAAGATGATAGATTGTCCGATAGATAACTTGCAACCTGAAGAGTATCTCCAAATGAACGGTCAAACAAAACGCTATCAACTCTTATCGCTTCCTTGTTATATACCATCTCAAAGCTACAAGCAAATAGATCTTGAATATTATTTAAAGAGATCTTTAGTTCCATCTGGTCTCCAACCATAATATTTGAATTCGGTGTGAAAGATAGCTGAATTGTGTTATTATCTTGGAAGAAATCTTGGTTAACAGCTGTCTTTGATCTGTTGTTGCTTGTACATGATCCAATAAAAAAAATTGTCAATATAATAATTATTCTATTCATACTTACTTAATCAAAATTACTTTTTCTTTTTCTGTATTACCACCTGCATTAAATAGAACAAAGTATATACCGCTAGGTATGCCACCTGCAGACCAGCTCTGAGTGTATATACCAGGAGCCTGCTTCCTATAAGACCATCCTTCAACCTTAACTCCTTGTATATTGTATATAGCGATGTCTACATCAACGGTAGAAACAACTTCATACTCTATTGAGGTTGATCCGTTAAATGGGTTTGGATAAGCGCCCACCAAAGCAGACTTTAAGCTTGGGCTTGCCTCAAAGCTATAGATTGCATTAATATACTCCTTGATAGAAGATGAAACACTATTCGCTGAGTCAAGCGAGTGGTAAATTTCATAAGCATTTTCTGAAAAAAGCTCTTTTTCAAATTCAAAGGGGATTTGAAAGGCTCCATTAGATTGACAGGAGTCTATCTGCTTGTTCCAGTTAATTAGAATAGCTAGTATGTCATTAATGTTTACAATTCCATCTCCATTTGCATCAGATCTAGCATGAAATGCATCCAGCCATCCCTCTAAACTTATAACATTCTCGGCCCACTGGTAGGACACCTCACTCCTATTAGGCCCGCTTAGCTTCCAATACACAATTATTGGTAGAATATCATCAACTGTAACTTTACAGTCATTATCTACATCTCCAGGCCAAAGGCTATACTGACATGATCCGTCATCTATTGCTGATCCTTCAACATAGTTTAACGCCAACTGGTCAGTACAGCCGCTACAGTTGTTCCATGCATCGCATTCAGAGCTTCCATCTCCACATGGATCGCAGACACCACATAAATCTTCAATTGCCGTTCCGCCCCACTGTCCATTACAATCTGCACCTTGTCCATCCAGTATCGCTCTAAGCGCAGCACTCCCTTCTATTTCTTCCCAGTTACTTGACTCTTGAAGCCTGTAAAGGTACTTTGTTGATTGGGTTGCATCCATAGCTATTGGACTGGTCGAACTAAAGCCTTCAATCCCAATCCAAAATTCACCGCTCAGCTCTATGTTTTCCTCTGAAAGATCCTTTTCATTCCACCCAATACTCAACCCTCCTGCTACAACCTCACTAAAAATTTCATTTAAAGGCTCACCGTTGTTATCGCTGAAAATTTTTATTTTCAAGGCGCCAGCTTCTGTAGTCTGGTACCACTTAAAACGTGTTAGTTTCTCTGGAATATTAGGGTTTGCTGAGAATTTGGTAAGGAGTGTGTTGCTTGATCCTATTACAAATGAGGCTTCGAAGCTATTATCATCGTTTGAAAGCTCATGATAAGTAGCAGGCTGGGGTATTGCTGATATTGGCTGTGAAAGCTCGCTCTCAACTTCATCAGAATAATAAGCAGAAACAGCAAACTCATAAGCTTGATTATTTATTAGACCATCAACAGTACAGTAACTTTCAATTAGACCACTCTTAATCATTATATCATCTTGATAGACGTTGTAAAGTACGTTTGAGCCCGTGCTTGTAACTACAGCTCTTATCCCCCACTCTCCATCAGGCAAATCAGATCCAGACGCCGATTGCCAACTTTCCCAGCTCCCATCAAGCAGCACATAGCTGTTATAGCTAGGAGTGGATGTTACATCCAATACGGCGGAGGTTAAGTTGCTAAACTCATATCCCAATAAAAACTTATTTTTAAAAGTCCAGTTGTTGACATATATAGTATTCCAACCAACTTCTGCTACAAATTTAGACTCATAAGTAGGCGAAGAAGAAAAAATTTCACCTATGCTTTCATATCCAAATATTTTTATTACAGTACCACTGGGGTTTATATTAAAGATATCTACTCTATCCACATTCGAATCTCCTCCAATATTAAAAGAGCTAGCTGCAAAGGCAGTAGATTCCTGGTTTAAATTGATTGCACCGGCAGGATATCCTTCATCATCCAAAAACTCATTATTATCATATATATAATAATCTACACCTCCTTGGTTCATGTCCTTCCAAGCTAAATCAATTCTTTGGTCATAGGCAGTTGAATATAGATTTTCAGGAGGTGGATGAGATGCTGAGGATGCAATAAATATCCCAAAGTCATCTACGAACAAACCTTCTCCTGTGCCTCCATCATCATTATTATCGTACCTTGATTGAAACTTAAATTTTATTTTTTTACCTGCCAAATCGGTAAGATCAAGCAAAAGATTTGCCCCCTCACTAAAAGGGCTGCCAGGAATATATTGTTCCCACTGACTGGATCCAGGTCTACCATCTGTAATTGACCCATAGTCGTAAAACTGGTCAATCCAAACTTCTCCAGAGGCAATCATTGAAGATAGATCATCAGCATTATCACTAAAAGAATTTCCTATATTAATATTATCAATGTAAATCCCTGTTATTGTTGGATCATCTGGAGTTGAATATGCGGCATCTGAAAAAAAGGCAAACCTTATGATAGCTTCTTGACCTGAGTAGTCACTTAAATCAAATGAAATGTTGGTCCAATCTTGAGACCCTCCCCAACCCGGCAGCATCCCAACACCATTCCAATCAGCACCATAGCCACATTGAAAGTCGTATGGCAAGCTTCCTTCAATGGCTGAGTAGCTTATTCCTTGGTCAATTGAAATCATAACCAATGCTTGGTCCCATCCATCAATGCAGTTGTCAAACTCAGAATCTGCCCCTTCAGGTCCTTCTATAGACCACTTCATATCAACCGTCATTACTGTATTTTCTGAAATAGATATTACCGGACTATCAAGGTACTGGGCCCAGCTATTCAAGTATCCGCCTTCATCTTCATCGCCAACCCAGTAAACGTTTGACCCGTCCTTAGTTCCAGTTACCGTAGTATGCCAAGAAAGACCATCAACGTCCATGACTGAAACAGAGTAATAGTCATCTAGGAAGCCATCATCATTTCCATCTGAATCAGGTATATCAGCCCTAACCCAAAAAGAATATTGAATTAGATCATCTCCAATTACCTCTGGAAGCGAAATCTCAGGACTAATTAGATTATGATTTCCCTCAAGGGGGATGGAAAGAAAGCTGTTTTGCTGGCTGTAAGCGTTCAAGTTAGTGAGTTCCCAACCAGCTGAGCTGCTCCAACTATGGCTACCTTCAAAATTCTCAAAGAAAATATAATTTTCAGCTAACAAGGGCTTATCAATCTTGATTGAGCTAGAGGAACTTGAAGAGGACAAAGTAGACTTTAAATTAAATCCATTAGCCTCTGAGGCAGTCAAACCAACCCCAAGAAAAATAAATAGAATAAGTACTATATCTTTTAGGTTAATCAAATTATTGTTTTTTTTCAATGATTCAATGATCTTAATTTACATTATTATGATTAAGCTTGCTCTATATATATTCCTTTTCAAATTTTCATTTATCCAAAGCGGAAACTATCTGCTTGTTGTTTCTTTTGATGGGTTTAGACATGACTACCTAGATAAGGTGGAGACTCCAGCATTTGACAAACTTATAGATAGAGGAAGCTTTTCAAATGATGTTAAAACTGTTTTTCCATCTCTTACATTCCCAAGTCACTATTCTATAGCAACGGGCTCTTACCCAGATAAGCATAAAATCCTTGGAAATAAATTCTACAACAAAGATATTGAAAAATACTATAACTACAGAGATAAAGAGTCGGTCCAAAATGGAGATTTTTACGGATCTGAACCTATTTGGGTTACAGCTGAAAGGCAGGGTGTTCTATCTGCCACCTTCTTTTGGATCGGATCTGAAGCCATGATAAATGGCTATAGACCAAGCACTTACAAGAAGTATGATCCCAGCTATAGCTTTAGATCTAGAGTAGACTCTGTTTCAAATTGGTTCAAAAAACCTTTTAAAGACAGGCCTAGACTAGTTATGCTCTACTTTAACGAACCTGATTACACAGGCCATAAATACGGTCCTGATTCCAAGGAAACTAACCAGTCTATTAAAGAATCAGATGAAATACTGAACTACTTAGTTAAAAGCCTCAATAATTTACCTATTAAGGATAGCATTAACATTATTGTCCTTAGCGATCATGGAATGGCAAACTCAGGATCAGAAAAGTTAATACTATTGAATGACTACATTGATACATCTCCATTCCAATTTTGGATGAAGGGCTCAGTATTAAGCATTGACAATAAAAATCACAATAAAACCATCAATCAAAAAACCATTAATCAATTAATTAAGATTCCAAACCTTTCGGTATATACTTCAGAAACATTACCGCAAAGCTATAATTTTTACAACTCTAGCTTTCCTGGTGCTTTGCTTGTTGCTGGGGAAGGGTACTATATATCTCCTGATAGCAGAACATACGATGCAAAAGGAATGCATGGATATGATCCTGACCTAAAGTCGATGAAAACTATTTTTATTGCAAGCGGTCCTAATATCAAACAAAACTATAAACTTGATGGTTTCGAATCAATTCATATTTATCCTTTATTCTGCAAACTCCTACAAATACAACCAAATACGAACATTGATGGCGGTTCAGATGGACGATTAGAAGTTCTAGAAAAAATATTAAAAAACTAAATGCAATTCTACTACTCTAACAACATTACAGATAACATTATAACTCTTGATAGCATAGAGTCCAAACACTGCCTAAAAGTAATGAGGTATGATGAGGGTAAGGAGATTAATGTTGTTGATGGGTTAGGAAATCTTTTTATCTCCAAGATCAAAAACAAGGGAAGACAATCATGTGAGCTTACCATTATAAAAAAATTTAAAGAGTTTGGCAAAAGATTAAATTACCTTCACATTGCAGTTTCTCCTTTAAAAGCTAGGGATCGAATGGAGTGGCTTGTTGAAAAGGCTGTTGAAATTGGTGTAGATGAAATTTCTTTTGTTTGTTGCAAGCATAGCGAAAAAAAATCTATTAATCTAGAGAGATTGAAAAAAATTTCAATTTCTGCGATGAAACAATCTCAGAAAGCCTACCTCCCAAAGATAAATGAATTAACTTTTTTTACAGATTTTGTATCTTCCTGTGGCAATAAAAATAAACTTTTGGCTCATATGGATGAAGGAAAAGTAAGTCCCATATCAGAACTTAGAAATAGTAAAGAGACCTGCATAATAATTGGACCTGAAGGTGATTTCTCAGATAATGAAATAACAATATCTATGGAGAATAATTTTAAACCCGTTTCACTTGGAAGGTATAGACTTAGATCTGAAACAGCTGCAGTTGTTGCATGCACACTATTAAATAATGGATAAACAAATTAATGAACATTGGATGAAGAAGGCTCTTCTTGAAGCAGAAAGGGCCTTTAATGCCAAGGAAACTCCAGTAGGAGCTGTCGTTGTAAAAGATGGATCTATTATTGGAAGAGGCTACAACCAGGTAGAAACACTAAATGACGCAACTGCTCATGCTGAGATGATAGCAATCACAGCAGCAGCCAATACACTGGGAAATTGGAGGCTATCTGAATGCAGCTTATATGCAACCAAGGAGCCTTGTACAATGTGCTGTGGCGCCATAGTGAACTCTAGAATTAATTTTATAGGTTTTGGGGCCTACGATAAAAAACGTGGAGGATGCTCTTCTCAGTACCAACTATGCAATGAACCTAGTAATAACCACAAGTCGATTGTAAAAGGTGGTATTCTGGAAGAAGATTGCAGCTTCCTTCTTAAGGAGTTTTACTCAAGATTAAGGAGAGAGAGTTAAAGCCCCATATCCATTTGCCCTCCACCTCTAGAGCCTGATCTTTTTCTGTATTTATTCTTATCGTCTTGAAGCTTCCCAAAGTTGTACTTAAAGCTTAGTGTAAATGTTCTTCCATTTCTAGTAGATAAAACATCTGAAGTTTCTGATCCAATCTCATTTAGGGCTTCATCAAATAGAGGCTTTGTTCTAAGCATTTGAAAGCCCCCTCCATTAAAGATATTATCAGCACTTAATGATACTGATAGCCTATTTTCAAACAATGATTTTGAAATACCTATATTTGCCCACATTGTTCCATTATTTCCAAACATAGTACCAGTAGGAGTTGAAATTTTCATCCAATAAAAACCAAACTCAAAGTCAAATACCTTGATATACTTCTCTGGAAAGTTAATTCTACAATACATATTGCTAAATGTACTTGCTTCATTAAGCTCATAGTCACCGCTTGAATCACTTTGAGAAGTTTGTGAATAAGTCCCTCCAATTACTTGACCAGCAACCATCAAAAAAGCATCAACTCCTTTTATATAGGCATTTTCAGCATTTTCAAAAGTCAGAATATCACTATTTTGGAATCTATCATCATCGTACCATTCAAATTTATTTCTAACTTTTTGGTAGAAAATGCTAGTAGACATGAAGCCCATTGGTGCTGGGCTTTTAAATGACAGATCATATTTAATAGCGCTTTCTGGCTCTAAAAAAGGATTCCCTATAAACAAATAACTTTGATTGTAAACATTTCTAGGGAAAGGTCTTATATTGGACCCCCAACCTGATCCAGGCCTCTTGATACTCTTATTTATGCCAAACTGTATGCTCTGCTTTTCTGTAATATTATATGAAAAATGCAAGTCTGGAAAATAATTTGTTTCTGAAACATTAAAAACTTGAGTAGCTTTATCATTATTAAGTAAGTACTCTATATAAGTCTGTAAAATTGGAGTAGAACCATCATCACCCTGACTTTCTATATTTTTTATTGTTGACTGAATATCTTTTGAAACATGCTCTAGCCTCAGGCTGGGCTTTACGCTGAGCTTATCACTAATTTTTTGATTATACTCAAAGTAAATAGCATGTATACCTCTCTTAAAGTCAAAGTCATTAACTCCAGTAAAAAGCCCTAAATCAAAATTCATACTCTCGTCATTATTAATAAACCTTCCATCGTACCCTACCTCAAACTTAGCATCTGGCCCTATTGGGCTTCTATATGAGTAGTCAACTTCAATTCTTGAGCTGTTATCTTCTAACTCAGTTCTATTTGAATGCTGTGTTTGAAACTCCGAGTCATGACCACCATCAATGGAAATTGAAAGGCTCATCTCCTTATCTGGGTTTTCATAGGCTTTTGTAGCACCAAAAAAGGCTCCCATATCAAAATTTCCGGGATCCTCCCCCTCAATAGATTCAACTAAATAGCTTGATCCATCTGAATTCTTAAATGCCTGACTGCTGTATTTGTTGCCAATGTAGTTACTATATTTAAGCTCTGTATTTAAGGTTATCTCTTTTGTCAAGTAGTAGTCAGTACCTATTTCGAATCTATTCCCATATGAATCTCTTATGTTTTCATAATCAAAGTCAACAATACCATCTTCATAATCTTCTAGCTCCTCATACTCAATAAAGTAGTCAGTGACAACGTTTCTATAACCTCCTCTATTCTTCATTCTATTATTAGCATTAAGTGAAGAATAGAGATTCAATTTGTCTGTCTTAAAGTTTGCATAGGCTGTAAATCCATTCATATCTTCAACGCTGCTGTTAGCGTTGTGCTTACCATTGAACTTAATACTACCATTTAGGCCTTCATACCTTCCTCTTTTGAGCTTTATATTGATAATTCCAGCCATACCCTCTGGATCGTACTTTGCAGAAGGAGAAGTGATAACTTCTACCTTGTCAATTAATGAGGCAGGTATATTGTCAACCTCTGCCCCAAGTCTATTTTCTCTACCATTTACCAATATTTTAACGTTTGAGTTTCCCCTAAGAGAAACCTCTCCATCTTGATCAACCTGGACCATTGGTACTTTATTAAGAATATCTTCTGCAGTTCCGTTTGAGCTAATAATATCATCAGATGCATTGTAAACTAGTTTGTCTGTTTCAAATTCATAAACTGGTTTATCTTCAGCAACTACAACCCCTTCAACGCTTATGGTCTTTTGAGCCAGTTTGATCTCTCCCAAATATTTTTTTCCGCCTCCTTTAAAGCTAATTTCAACCGTATCAAGTATATATTGTTCATAACCAATAAAATCAATAACAACCTTGAATGTCCCTATTGAAAACTTATCAATAAAGAAGTATCCATTCTCATCAGTAATACCTCCAACAATGATTTCATTAGATTCAATGCTATATACTGTGATTGAGGCATATACTACAGGCTCACCTGAAAGAGAGTCGGTAACTTTTCCTGATAATTGAGCTATTTTAGGGGCTTGAGTCATCCCTATTGAAACAATTAACATCAAATATAACATAATTTTATTTTTCATATATTCCTTTTTCCAGTTTACCATTTTTGAAATGGATTCATCATTAAGTTAATGTTATAGTACCTCTCATCATTAGTAACCTCATCTCCAATCCATTTAGGCTTACTAAACTTTTGCGTTTCGCCTTCAAGCTCAATTTCAGCAATAACCAAGCCCTTGTTTTTACCTTTAAACTCATCAACTTCCCACAAGAAGCCCTCAAACTCAACAATATATCTAGTCTTCGTAATAATCTCATCATTGCATAAATTTTCAATAAGATACTGACCTTCTTTTATTGGAATTGAATATTCAAACTCTAGCTTTGAAATTTCTTTCTTATTCTCTTTAATTGTAATGTATGCCGCTTTGTTTGAGATTCTTACTCTTGTAACAGCTTTCTTCGTTTCTGAAATATAACCTTGCTTTATTTTGTACTTTTCATTAGCAATTTCTTTGTAGCTTTCACTTACTACAAGAAATTTTTTTTCAATTTCATTCTTCATTGTCCTATGGAAGCTTTAGACTTGGCTTGTTAGGAAAGGTAGGCTTGAAAACCGGCTTTTCTGCAAGCTCCTTAGCTANAATTTCTATTGCCTTNTCAAGNTGNGGGTCTTTACCCTTTGCAACATCTTCAGGCATAATATCAACCTCAACATCAACATCTGTTCCATAATTTTCTACGCTCCACCCCACATCCTTAAACCAAAATGAAAATTCAGGTTGAGTAGTTACTGTACCATCAACCAAACTATTTCTAGGCCAAATACCTATAACCCCGCCCCAAGTCCTTTTACCAATAAGCTTTCCAAGCTTAAGCATTTTAAAAGAATGACTAAATATATCGCCATCTGAGCCTGCAAATTCATTGGTTATTGCAACCATTGGCCCCTTAGGAGCCTCCTCTGGATAAGTATCAGTTCCCATATTTCTGCTTATTCCATAACCTAAAACCTTTTTAGCAAGCTTCTGAAGAATCAAGCTTGATACATGTCCGCCCCCATTAAATCTAACATCGACAATTAAGCCATCATACTGCTTTTCAACTAAAAAATATCTGTGAAATTCAGAGTACCCAAACCCACCCATATCAGGGATATGTACATATCCTATCTTGTTCTTTGATACTTTGTGAACGTATTCTCTGTTTGACTCAACCCAATCTCTGTAGCGAAGATGGAACTCAGATCCTACGGTTCTAACCTGTATCTTTCTTTTATTTCGATTGCTCGCATCTTTAACACCTATTTCTACTTCACAATTAGAGCGATTAATCAAGGCCATATTAGGATGGAATGTTTTTGTTAATTTCTTGCCTTCGACTTCAGTTATAATGTCACCTACCTTTACATTCAAACCAGGTCGCAAAAGAGGAGACTGCCTATCAGACCTCCAAACATCACCTCTAAGTATTTTAGAAATTCTGTATCCGCTCTTTGACCGATCAAACTCAAACTCTGCTCCTAACAATCCAACATGATACTGAGGAGGATAGCTATAGTCGCCACCTAACTCATAGGCATGAGAAGTTCCCAACTCCCCCTGCATTTCCCACATCAAATCTGAAAACTCAGATCTAGTTGAAACTCTATCAATCAACTTAAAGTATCTTTTGTAGACTTTGTTCCAATCTACTTTTGACATATCCTCTGTCCAAAAATAATCTCTCTGAAGCCTCCATGCTTCTCCAAACATCTGCCTCCACTCTTTAACTGGCAGAACCTCTAAATTGATTTTATTTAAATCTACCAACCCTGTTTTTTTTGTTGACCTAAGGTCTGACAAGTTTTCCTTTGATGGGGGCGACTGATTGGAGAGTATTCTAATCTTATTAGAAAATCTTACTGCAATATGTTTTTCATCTGAAGCTTTTTTAAAATCAATCACACCTGAGCAAAATATTTTCTCTTCAAGTGTCTCTAGGTCATAATACTTCAATGTTGAGCTGCTAGAATCGGAATCTCCATCAAAGGTTCCTGAAATTTGATAGCTACTGTAAAAGATTTTATTTCCCGAGAAAGATACTTTACCATAAATACCCTCAGATACAGGCACAGCTTGAATCCTATTCTGTATGTTATTAAAATCAATAACGACCTTAATCTTTTTACTCTTTTTCCCTTTATCCTTATTTTTTTCATCTTTATTTTCAATAGGCACAAAAAGAGATTTGCTGTTTTTTGAAAGAGACACAACGTATGGCCTGTAGCTCTTAGGAAAACCTAAATCAAACTGAACAGAATCATATACAGGATTAAATACTCTGTTTGAGATAAAAGCAAGATACTTGCCTGTAGCATCAAAACTAGGAGATGAGTCCTTCATCACTGCATCTGTGATTTGTCTTGATCTGCCAGTAGTAAGATCATATATTTTTATTACAGAAACTTCGTTTGATATTGAACAACTGTATGCTACATACCTTCCATCAGGAGACCAATCTAATCCATCTACAAACCATGACTTACTCTGATCTATTTTTTTGATTTTTTTCTTTTTTGTGTTGCCTAAAAGAATCTCATGCTTATGATTTACAATGCAGAAATTGTCATTTTTAGGAGAGGAATACAATTTGATAGGTCTACCCAACTTCGTGTATGAAAATTGAAATAAAAACTTTTCTTTTTTAATGTCATAGATCTCTACTTTATCATTGCCTGAGCTATCGCTAATCACTACAACTTTTTCATTATTCAAGAACCTCGATAGCCTGTATCGTGAATCTAAATCTCTCCCAAGCTGACTAGCAGTTCCAGACCAATTTGATAGCAAAAAACTTTTACCCCTTGAATTTATAACAGTTTTTGATGCATCATGATTTAAATCAAAATCTTCCAAATATTTTGTTGCACTAATAAATTTTCTATTAGTCTGAGTCCTTGAACTTGTAAAGTTAAAGTTAACTTTATTGGTTTTACCATCTTTCAAGCTGTAGGCGTATATATCAGCACCGGCATGGAAAACTATAGATGATCCATCCGTTGATGCGTTTCTTACATAATAATCTTTAAAAAATGTATGCTGCTTGACATCTTCTCCATTTTTTTTGCATGAAAAAATATTGGCTATTCCATTGTGATCTCCAATAAAATATATTCTATTTAATATCCACATTGGAGATGCAAAGTTTCCATTTAGATTTACTAATTTTTGAAACTTATTATTGCCGTTAATATCTATCCATATCTCTCCAGCCGTTCCACCTCTATATCTTTTCCACCTTGCTGGATCAGATGGAGTTCTTCTCCTTATAGCGCATCCTTTTTCGCCAAAGGATACATCACTTGCTATCCCAAAATTTAAATCAGCAGGGATCCCACCATCAGCATCTATAGAGAACAAATTAAAGTTTCCTACTGGACTGTTTTGAATACCCGCAAAAACAATTTTATTTTTTATCCAACAAACTACTCTTAAGGTTGCCGATCCTGTGTATGTAATTCTTTTAGGAACACCTCCCTCTGAAGGAATTACATAGACCTCCATGGATCCCTCTTCACTGCATGCATATGCGATATACTTACCATCAGGTGAAAACCTTGGAGATAAAACTCGGCCAACACTTGTAGTCAGCCTAGCAGCATTAGATTTTCCCCCCGTATTCACCAACCATAGATCGTCATCAGAAACAAACACAATTTTATCTTCATAGATTGAAGGTTCTCTGTAATAGCCTTTATTTACTTTTGGCATAGCTCTATCTCCATATCAAGTTTAATACCTAGCGGAAACGTGTGGGAATCGAACCCACCTTTCAGGTTTTGCCTGAAACAACAGCTTTGAAGACTGCGGTGCCCACCAGGGTCACATTCGCTTCCATAAAATTATTATTTTTTAATTACAAATGAGTCTTTACCTAAGTTTTTCTTAAGCTCCACTTTTGCAGACTCTGCTTCTTCTTTAGTTTTGTAGTATCCAATTCTAACTACATGTAGAATGCGTTTATTTTTTTCAATCTGGTCAACTACAACATTATACCCTATTGATTCTAAAATCTTTCTTTCTTTGTCTGCATTTTTTAGATAGCTAAAAGCGCCAATTTGCAGCCCGTATCCACCTGAAGAAACAATTTTTACGGGCTTACTTTCTTTTTTCACATCATCCTTAACTTCTTCAACATTCTCTATCTTTTCTAAATCAACATCTAAATTAAATGAAATATCTGGAAACTGTTTCTTAAATACTTTAGAATAAAAAATGGCTGTATCAGTATACCCCATTACTTTAAGTGAATTTAAAAATAAATGTACAGAATTTTCCACCATTTCAGATCTTGAATAGTATAAAGGAATTTTTTTAAGCCAAGCTGCAGATTGAGAGTAAAGACCTCTGGCATAATAATATTCTCCTATACTCATCAAAGCTTCATCAGCATATTGACTATCTGGATACAGTTCAAAAATTTTTTTATAATTTTCAAAAGATTTATCTCCATCCTTTGAAAGCAATGCCTCTAAATAAATTACTGATACATCATTTGGGAAATTTACAAGTAATGAGTCTAAAAACTTGATAGCTTGATCTGTTTTGCCTTTGTTAACTTGTTCTACAAAATATTTGGCATGAGTCGATGAAAAAACAAGACTGAAAAAAGAAAAAACTATAATAATATTAATTTTTTTCATTCATTATCCTTCTTTGAGTCATATAGCCAAATTAAATTTTTATCCTTGTCAGTATCCTTATACAATTGAAAACCTTTATCTGTAACTAAAAAATGAATTAAGCTATCAAGCTGCTTTCTTAGATTCTTGCTTTTCTCTGGATTCCTAGATTGAAGCTTTAGCTGCGTGAGCTTAATTAGCAAAGAGCTGTCATCTGAAGCAAGAACCTTGTCTATTAACTCCATGGCTTGGCTGTTTTTACCCTCCTGGTCATAAATATCTGCTAAGGTGGCAGTAACCTCCATATTGTTGGGGTCCTTATCTAAAATTTCTTGAAGAATATTTTCAAACTCACTAAATCTATTTAACGCCAACAAAGCATCCATTAGAAGATGAATTACAAGCCATGATTGTTTTGGCGCTCTAGCTGTATAGATCACCCAATTATCAATTGATTTGGAAAGAAGCTGCTTTGCATCATTATAGTAACCATCTATATCTGGATGACTATTATTTTCAGAGATTTGAAGTTTTTTTCTAATTTCCTCCCCCTGCTTATATTTCTCATCACTCTCTTTGCTATATGAGTCTCCAATAAAGTAATAAGAAATTGCAAGACTTGGATCAATACTTAAGGCTTCATCAAGAACTCTTCTTGCAGCCTCAAAGTTTTTATTTTCAATAAAAGACCTCGCCTCTTGTATTTTATATAAAGCACGTTTATTGTCATCTTTGTAATCTGCAGCTTTAAAATATTTTTCTAATAAGCTTCCGGCTTTATTCCAGTCATTTTTTTCTCTTAAAATCTTAATTTTCAGGAAAATAGCCCAAACATTATCTTTATCTATTAATAACAAACTCTCAAGATACTCATAAGCCTTATCAATATTTTTTAATTCAAAATAATCTAAAGCTAAATTCTTATACAGCTCCACTTTCTCATTATTGGTTATATTTTTTCTAACTATTAAGGATCTGTGGATCTTGATTGCTGCTGTAGGGTTGCCGCCTTCTCTAGTTACCTGGCCCAACCTTAAGTATGCTCTAAAGTTATTTGAATCTGAATCTATAATTCTTTTAAAGTTTCTATAGGCTTTTTGCCTATGACCTGACATCATATAATCAAGTCCATCTAAGTACAAGTCTTTGAGACCTTCCTTAGCTTTAGATTTAAAATTAAAAAAGTAAAAAGCTAAAATACTGATTGAAACAATTAAAACTATGATCCAAAAGAAAGCTGTCATAAATCAAAACTCTCTTCATCATCTTTAATAAGTATTTCATCTTCAAGTGGCTGATTTCTAAGGCTATCTATTTCAACTTGGAGTTTCTTTAATTTAGATCTTAAGGATATACTTTCGCTTTTATTTGCAATTATCTGAAACAACGCAATGCCAAACCCTATAAAAACCCCAACAGTTAAAGTACTCAGTAAAACAACCCAAACAGGAAATCCTGAATTATATTCATTATTAATTGAAAGATATGGAACGTGTATTACAGATGGATTCCCTTCAGAGGTAATATTAAGCTCATTAAGCCTGACTAGAAAAATTAATGAACCTACTAATATTACAATAAAAAGAATATATTTAAATAGCTTCATCGATAATCCCCCTTAAACAATTTCCCCAAATAATGTAACCCCTTTAGTACCGCTAATTTTAACATCTACGAAATCCTTGATACTTTCATTTTGTTTGTCAAACACAACCCATGTGTTGCCATCAGTTCTTCCTGACCACTGGCTATCTGACTTTTTGCTGTTTTTTTCTATCAAAACTTTGACTACTCTGTTTGAATAAGTTGAATTGATATCTAAAGTTATTTTTTTTTGAAGCTCAATTACTTCATCTAATCTTTTTTGCTTAATATCTTCTTCAATGTGATCTGAAAATTCAGCTGCCTTAGTACCAGGTCTAGATGAATATTTAAATTTATAGGAGGAGTTGAATTTCACAATACTCATAACATCCAATGTATCTTGAAAATCGGAATCGCTCTCCCCTGGAAAGCCAACGATGATATCAGTTGATATTGAGCAATCAGGCATGTAAAACCTTATCTTCTCAGCCAACTCTAAAAATTCTTTTTTTGTATAAGTCCTATTCATTCTTGATAATATTCTATCTGAGCCTGATTGCAAGGGCAGGTGTATATAGTTACATATATTATCATGAGAAGACATAACTTGAAGTAAATCATCATTAATATCTTGTGGGTGGGGAGAGGTATATCTAATTCTTTTTACTCCTTCAACCCTAGCTAATTGATCTAACAATTCAGGAAACTTTCCTTCAGGTGAGTTAAATGAATTAACATTCTGGCCAAGAAGAGTTATCTCCAAAAAACCTTGCTCAACGGCATTTCTTGCCTCATCTAGAATACTTTGAATGCTTCGACTTCTTTCTCTGCCTCTTGTAAAAGGGACTATACAAAAAGTGCAAAACTTATCACAACCTCTCATTATTGAAATCCACGCATTAACTCCCTCTTTCCTTGATGGAAACATATTTTCATATACTTCAAATTTTGAAAGTTTAGTATCAACAAAATGATCTTCAAGCCTTTCTCTTGATTTGATTATTTCTGGCAATCTCCTATAAGAGTCTGGACCCAAAATAACATCTACGTATGGCTTCGACTCTAGAATGGAATCTTTTAGATTTTGAGCCATACAGCCTAAAACCCCAAGAAGGAGATGAGGCTTTCGCCTTTTTAATCCTTTAAAGTTAATGAGTCTATTATGAACTGTTTCTTCGGCTTTTTCCCTAACTGAGCACGTATTTAAAAAAATAGCATCAGCAGAAAATATATCTTCAGTTTTAACATACCCGCTTTTCTCAAGCATTGAAGATACAATCTCTGAGTCATAAACATTCATTTGACATCCATATGTTTCAACATGGTACTTTAAAACTCTATTTGAGTCATTTGAGTTTGATGGATTTTCTAGGTTTTCAATATTTTGCAACATCAATATTTTTATAATTAATTATAACTTTTCTAGGAATTCTAACCTTTACCTAAAGGCTATCAAAATAATACTGGGATGGATCTAGGGATTTTCTTCCGTATTTAACTTCGTAATGAAGGTGAGGGGCTGTTGATCTGCCCGTATTGCCAACTTCTCCAATTTTCTGCCCCCTAAAAACTTTTTGCCCTTTCTTAACATGCCTTCTCGAAAGATGGGCGTAAATTGTTGTAAAACCATTCCCATGATCAATCTCAATATAATTACCAAAAGAACCATTAACTCTAGAAGTTTTAACTCTTCCCTCACCTGTAGAAACTACAGGAGTGCCAACTCTTGCTGAGAAGTCATCACCAGAATGAAAAGTATATTTTCTTGAAAAGGGATCCTTCCTATAACCAAATCCTGATGAAGAAGCATAATTATCTTTCACCGGATGGATTGCTGGTAACTGATGATAATATGAAATCTTACTTGATATTGTTTCATCTATTTCTTCATAACTAATAAACTCTAAGTTAACCAACCTAGTGAAGTAATCTGTTTTTTCAAAAATTAAGTTTAGATCATGCTCAACATCTTCCGGAAGAAGATAATTAAAATCTTGCTCCTTCTTTGGCTTGTTATCTCCCCCAACCCCTAACTTCCTAATATCATCAGTGAGCGTTGGAAGTTTAGCCATTTTTCTTAAATTGTCATCTAATAATTTTATCTTTGAAAGCTGCTGGTCAATAGATTCCAATTTTTCAGCGGCTTCATTTATTTTATCAGCAAATTCTTTGTTATTTTCCCTATGTGAATCTATCTCAGACTCAAGGGTGAAATTTATAAGTGTATTAGACATTAAAAAGAAAAGGGCAATAAAAAGTGACAGCAATCCTGCACTACCTAGAAGTATAGTGGAGGTAGATAGATTGATCTGCTTCAGATCAAACTGTCCTTCCTTAATTAGAATTAATTTATAATTGTTTTTACCCATCAAGTACTATTTATAGACGGAAATCCCTATCTTCTAACTTAGGGTAAAATTAATTATTTTTCAAATATAATTTTATTATTTCAGAAGTAGTACTTTTTGTACCATTGAATTTTCAGAATTTGAAACTTTAACGAAGTATACACCGCTTGAAAGATGATCTGCATTAAACGTAAATTTATTCAATCCTTTACTAGATTGACCTGAATATATTTGGCTAACCCTTTGACCTCTAGAGTTGAAAATATCAACCTTAACATCAGATTTTTCTGGAACTGAAAACTCTATGTTAACAGATGGGTTGAATGGATTTGGATAGCATGGATGGAACATAAAACCAGAAACCTCTTCAGGCTCACCTAATACTATACTATTATACAAGTTGCTAGTATCATCCATCAAAAAACCAGCAGCGCTTAAATCCGAATTAACAACAATTCTACCAAGATCAATAGTAGCTGTATTTATATCATAGTACTGGTCTTTAAGTTTAAAGTAAAGATCAACCAAGACGCCGTCTTTGTACTCATCAACAGTTGAAATCGAATATATCGCAACCAAATCCTTGTAACCTACAGTATTTGAAACAACAGAATAGACATCACTTGGTAAGTTGTCCTCATTGACCTCCATTGACTCTAGAGATAACAGGTCATGATTGTAGTTTAAGTGTAAATCAATATTATCAATAATATACTCATTTTTAAGCTTAATGGGCACTTTAATCATGTTGCCTTCAGGGACCATGTTATAGCTCATCTTTTGATTGTTTTCTCTCATTAAATTATCATTTAAAAATTGAAGGCTGCCATCGACATCTCCAAGCCTAATAGCTGTAAAGTTCTTATAGCTTAGGTCTTCTATTAAAGGAAATGAATCTCTTTTTGCAGTAAAAATCCAATCTGTATTATACTCATCAAATGGTATTAACTGACCCGAAGACTCGACCTCCAAGAAATATTCACCGCCAACATCCGATGCAATGTTATTCCAATAGCTCTCTGTAGAAATCATGGAGGTATCGCCCTGTTCTGAAACGTAAACAAGTAAATCTTGAGAATTTTTTTGAAGTGAAGGAATTTTTAAAATACTAAACCTTGCAACTCTAGATGCATCAAAGCCTGTAATCTGTTGCTTGCCCGCATCTGGGTGGCCTGCTGGCCATACATCCATTGTTACGTTTGCTGCCAACGAATCATTTGCTGATTCAAAGCCAGTACCCTCAAAGAAGGCTCTAGCTATAATCGTAGCATCAGCGGAATTAATTCCACAGTCTGGGTCGCCAAATTCAGAGTTGAAACCAAAACAATCTCTATTAGAATTAAGGCTAGGAATAAGCATATACTCTGAGCCTCTAAATATATCATTGAAGTAATATTTTCCTGTATTATTTGGATCATCTAGACCTAGAGTATTGGTGTAATATTGACGTTGCTCACTATCAATTTCTGATTCTCCATATAAATGTAAATTCGCGCCTGGAACAGGCATTCCATTTGAGTAGTAAGAAACCAAGCCCTCTACATTGAACAATCCATCTACTATATTAAAACCTGCAGAATTGCTATATGTTTCACCATCAATCTGGTTATCAATAGCTGCATCTAAAATTGTTATAACAGTTGAGCTTCCAATCAGATTTTGATCATTTAAAACCCTACCTCTAAAGTACCCTAGAACAATATCTTGAGAATCATTGATAAATGCGTCAGGAGTATCATCGCAGGTTGTTGCATACATATACCACTTTACTTTAAACTTGGATGAACCTTCTTCAATTGCTACAGGATCTAAAGCATTTATTGTATAACAATCAGGTATTTGATCTGAAAGCTCAATAGCATTAGAATAGGATCCCTGCAAATGATCAAATGAAAATACATCTTGATCAAAAATAAATGAAAAGCTTAATGATTCTATAGGTTGAAAATTCTGCTTCCTTAGAACAATTGGTATTTCCATTAGCTCTTGGACTTCTGGATTAATGTAAATATTTTGGTATGGATTGCTTTCAAGTGGATCATTAAACTGCATCTTAGAGATATCGTAACCAACTAAAATTGAGTGAGTACTCTCGCATGAACCGTCATCAATTACAGCTGAAGGGTCAAAGTTCACAAATGCTTTATCAGTACATCCAGAGCAATTTAAATAGGTACACGAAGACTGATCGCTAATATTTGCATTTGGATTGTAATTACATGCCGTAACACCATCTCCATTTTCTGTAGAGCCTCCATCCATACAGCCTGAAATATAGTTGTTAAGCATAACTTTTATCTTAAAATTTGAATACTGAGATTGGGTTAAAGTCAAGCTGCACCAATTATCAGAACCACATATACTTGAACCAGTCATCTCATAGGGAAACTCTTCCTCTCCTATTAAAATAGCAATAGAATAAGCGGATCCTTCAGCATTTTCATTTAGTAACTGACTTAAAGCATCAATGTCATTCTTACTCCAAGCCAGATTGATATTTCCTGAAATGTTATTTGAAATTCCATTAACATTCCAAATGAAAGATATATCTTGGTTCATCTTTCTAATATCTCTATAAACCTCAACATCTCCATTCCCATCATTTAATTCCATATACATCTTTGTAAAGGTACCTATAAACGGATTTGTTGCCAGATGGTAGTCATCCTCTCCATAAATAAACTCGTTATCAGCATCTTTATCTATACCCAATGTGACCATATCACCAAAACTTTCTGACCCTAAAATTGAAGCCCTTGAAAATAGATTTAGATGCCAATCTAGATTGTTAACATTTTCGCTACTTGAAACATGCGGCTTAAACTTCAAGGATAAATTCTCTTCATTGGCATGAATCCAATAGCCAGTATAATGCTCAAGAACATTAAGATTTTCGTGAGTTAAAGTTTCATTGTTGAGACCAAGCAAGGACCCTGAAACAAGCTTCTGACTAACAGCATCGTTCCAATAATATTCAGATTCATTCAATACTACTATAAGTGAATCCTTATTAACATTGAGAACTAGAGGATTAGATATAAGATTCCAGCCAACGTTCAGATTGCTAACCGTATAATCTGAAAGTACATTGCCATTTATTTGAATTGAAGATTCATTATTAAGGTAAAGATAGTACCCTTTACCAGACTCTAAACTCAAATCCCCAAAATACTGATCTAAGCTTAATAGGTCTTGGTCATAGGCGTACCAATAACCTGGATTAGAATAATTTATATTGTTAGTAAAGTCACTATCAAAAGGCTGAAGAGGTGCGCCAAACAAGTGCCAATTTGACTTGAATTCTTTTTGCAACGAGGTGTCAGATATTGTAAAAGGTGTTTGACTTATATACTCATACGATGATACCGAGTTTGCATCATAATCAAAAACATCAATAATCTTAGCCTTAAGCTTAACATTTCTATTTACAGGGTAGCCATCCTGAGTGGTTAGCACGACTTCATATTGACTGTCAATATTATCTTCACTTACAATCTTTTGCTCCCAGGTGATGCCATTATAGGATATAAAAATATCAATATGCTTTACAAATTGAGGATTAAAGATATTTAGCTCTACTGTATCTACTGATCCAGAAGAAAGTATCATAGGCATATTATGAGAAACCAGTGAAACCTCAGGCCTGCTTTCAGTTGTAGCGCAAAATTCTTGAGATTCTACGCACTTTTCTCCAAAAGTATGACAGGATAAAATTGTGTAGCAATATTCTGTTGAAGGCTCCAATCCATCCAAGTTGTCATTATCTATAAAAATAAAAGTTTCCTCTAAGTCGCCATCAACAGTTGGAGCAGAGGAAGAGTCAATAAAAGCAATTTGAACCCCATTTCTTTTAATCCTATATGAGCTTGCTATATTATCAGGATAGCTATTTATGGGAAGTCCGTAGTACCCGGGCCTTGGCCTAAGGCCCGCATCATATACTCCATTATACACACCACCATCACCCTGCTCATCAATAAATGGCTCGGGCGCATTGTAATTACCGTCCAAATTTAAATCAATCCACGACTCAGAAAGTCCATCAATTGATGAGCCGTCCCAAGCACCATTACCATTTAGATCTTCAAAATTCCAAACTCCATCATCTTCTCCAAAATCTGCGCCAATATAACCTACCTCATTTGAACATAAATTATCCAACCCGCAATCTCTGAAACTTTCGCCTTCATCCCTAACTCCATTAAGATTTAAATCCGCATAAGATTCACCAGTAAATGAAGATGCCGTCCAATTTAAATCAATAGAGTAAAGTCCTGGTACGACTTCAACTTGATCTGATGTAACAGCAGGAGGATACGGCTTATCATCTACCAAAATAAACACACTATCTATTGCAGTTAGAGCGCTATTTGCTGCATTATCAGCAACCTTAAGCTCAAAGCCTCTCGTTCCACTCATTAGCGAGGTCTCAACTATAGAAGAGGTGTATACAACTTCATTTTCAGCTGAGGTCCACTCATAGCTCAATGAATCAAGAACGGGACTATATACTTCAAGAATAAGATCACTGCCAACAAAGAAATTATCAATGTCATATGAATTGTTGAAATTTTCTTCAAAGTTCCAACCTCCAAATTCAGTTTTCCTGAAAGAAATTGGGAAGGTGACATCAGCATCGCCTGAATCATCCATATCAAAGAATACTAAATCAACTCCTGCCCTAGATGATGGCCTTCTATTTTCCATTGTCTTTTCGCAAGCAATTCCTGTGCTATAGCATGCATCCTCAGCATCAAACAGGCCATCCTGATTGTAATCGGTGCCTTGAACATAGACACTATCAGATCCATCTATATAGAGCAGATCTGATGACGTAGAAAGCGGCCCCTCTCCTGCCAAGTTTATTCCGGAAACTTTATAGGAATACGAAGCATTTGGATCTAGCCCTCTATCAACAAAATATCTATCTGAAGTTACAAAGCTCTTCTCAGTATTTTCACCAGTTCTATAAACCTTAAAATGGGTAGAAGAAAACTGTGGAGAGGAAGCATTTTCATTAACACCATCCTCCCAAGAGATCATAATTTCTCTATACCCCGATGAGCTTATTAAGTTTTTTGGAGATTCAGGAATAGCATTACCTACAACCACCTGATAGCACTGCTCAGATCCCGGTACAGACATCCCTACGTCATATGTAAAACCATCCTCAATTCTAACAAACAAACCATCAGAGCTTGAAGGGTCACAATCGTAGTCATAGTAAAGATAGGGTACATTTACATTTTCATCTTGAAATGTACCGTCATTATCAATAAGATAGAACGTTAAAGAAACATCTCCTATATTTCCAGTATTTAAAGATCTAGCATCCCAAACTATAGTTGTATCTGACAAATCAGAAGACAGCCTTATCTCTTGAGTATATTGGTTGCTTTGCGAATCCCAATCTGGCTCAAAGTAAAAAGAAAAATCACTTGTAAAAATAGGAGGCTCTTGAAGATCTAAATAATCTGACTCATTAGAAGCAGACTCTGCCATACCAAGCATATTATATTCATCAATTTCTTCATTTGAGCTAAAAGCTTCAACAAAAGTAGAAACAACCTGGATACCCCATGATAAATCCGTTCCGAGTGGAGCGTCAGGCTCAACACAATTCTCTTGATTTGAAAACTCAATTTTATCAGACTCTCCAATTAAGAAATCGATGTCATTTGGATCATAAACTTTTGCTGACACATTTAAACAATAGACTATTTCAGATGATAGATTTGGAATATAAGTCGAAGTTAAGTTTGTTTCCTTCACCATGCTATTATCAAGAAAAATTTGATAAGTATAAGACATATCCCCATAAGGCTCAGGAGCATCCCAAGCAACAAAGGCCCTTCCATCTCCTTCTGAAACTTCAACATTATTAACTGAAGGAACCTTTTCAGTGAAAATTTCATTTGGATTTAAATCTTCCCAGCTCTCACTAACATTCCCTGTAACATTCACCCCTCTCACTTTGTAGGAATACTGTGTATTTGCTAGCAGCGTTGGATCGATAAAATAGTTTTGAGATTGTGTTGAGACCACAACTGAATCTCTTAAAACTTCATATATAAAGCTATTTGCATCGCTTCTCCATTGTATCTCTACAGAATTGAATTCAGAAATAATAGACTCAATTAATATTGAACCTGGAAGAGGAGCAGGACCAATCTGAACCATTATTTCAGAAAGGCTTTCACCGCAAACGTTAGAACTTCTAAATGTAAAGGATTCTATTGCCTCCCACTCTAAATTATCAATCAAAAGAGGTGAAGATACCTCTTGCTCAGAGTCTTCATCTATATAAAAATATGAAATAGGCTTGATGCCATCTGGGTCTTGCCATGAGATCTCAATTGAATTTTCATTTAAAATATAATCTAAGTCCAATGATCCAGGCTCAGTGCAATCTGCATAAAAAGCTTCATAAGAAGAAGACTGATAGCTTTCAAACGCTAAAATTTCACCATAATATGAAACAGGCAGCGTAATTCCTGTCAAGCTATCGTAGATCATAAACTCTGGAGTCTCTCCACTTTGGAGATATAAACTAGTATTTTCACCTCCATCATTCCCCATAACTGTAATCATTCCTGTTGAAGCACTTGCATAGCCAACACACAATAAAGAGCCATCATCCAATCGTCTAAATGCTCCAATCACATCTGCAGAGCTTGCAGATTGACCATTAACAAAAATATTTGAGACAAAGTAGAAAGACTGAATAGTTGAAAGGTTGTAGGCCCAGCCAGTAGAATCATCTGTAAAATCAAAACAATCTGTATCACCCGCACAGTTGCACGAACCTTCTGGAAAACCACTTCCACCACATTCACCGCATTCATCTAAAACTAAATTGCCACCGCAGTCACCGCTGCAATCCTCTACATTGCCATCACAATCGCATGCACCTTCTGGCAAGCCTAAACAGCCACAATCCTGAATTGGTCCAGGGCCAGCACAAACTCCACACTCATCCAAAACTGCATCGCCACCGCAATCACCACTGCAATCTTCTACATTGCCATCACAGTCGCATGCACCTTCAGCTA
>NHIV01000075.1 GCA_002170735.1 bacterium TMED198
CTGATAAGTTTGTACCTCCTGGTTCTCTAACAAGCTTATAATCGACTCCTCTTCTATTTAACCTTTCAATTAGCAGCTTGATTTGAGTACTTTTACCTGAGCAATCAATCCCTTCAAAACTAATAAAATTGGGTAATATATCTATAGCCTGTACCCTTCCTTAGAGATGACAATTGTTATCTCACCTTTAACTGTTTTTTCACTAAAATGAGTAAGACATTCTTCAACTGTTCCTAAATACACCTCATCATAAACTTTAGTTATTTCTCTACATACAGAAATGATCCTATTGCCTAGATAAATTTTAATGTCATTTAATAGCTTTATAAATCTAACAGGTGATTCAAAAACTACTAATGTTGAATTTTTAATTTCTGACATGTATTGTAAAAATTTTTTTCTACCCTTCTTTTTGGGTACAAAACCTAGAAACATAAATCTATCGGTAGGCAAACCTGATACTGATAGTGAAGAAATAACTGAAGATGGGCCAGGTATGCTGTTGACTTTTATACTTCTTCTATTTGCCTTATTTACCAGTCTATAACCAGGATCGCTAATGCATGGAGTGCCGGCATCAGAAATAAGTGCTATATTTTTACCCTTAGCTATTAAATCCACAATTTTATTAGATTTATATGATTCATTGTGATCAGAATACTTGATTCTCTTTGTTTGTATATCATATTTTTTCAAAAGTCTTCCCGATAAGCCAATATTTTCACATGCAATCAAATCAACTTCTTTGAGTACATTAAGTGCCCTAATTGAGATATCTTCAAGGTTACCTATGGGAGTTGATACTATATAAAGTTGACCAGGAATTGACACTACTTTAAAAGAAATTTTAGCGATTTGTTTAGAGCATCTAAACCAAAATCAATTTCTTCATGCTTGATATTTAAGTTGGGCCTAAATCTAATACTTTTATCACCTGAACCTAGAATCATTACGTTGTTTGAATATAAAGATTTAATCAATTTATCTCTCTCAATATCTGAAGGCATATCAAAAGCACAAAAAAGGCCTTTACCTCTAACATTTGAAACTAACCCTGGAAATGTAGATGCGAGATTATTTAATCCTTCAGTTAGATAATTTCCTGATTTAACAACGCTATTAAGTAACTGCTCTTTTTCTATTACTTCAAGAATAATTTTAAACCTAACCATATCAACTAAACTGCCACCAAAAGTTGAGTTGATCCTACTTGATTCAACAAAGGCATTTCTTTCCACTTCATCTATTCTGTCTCCACAAAGAATGCCGCAAACCTGTGATTTTTTACCGAAAGCTATAATGTCTGGCAAAGGTGCCTTTTTAATTGTAGTATTACAAGGACATATTGATGGTACGAAGTGCTGATGGGCCCACATTTCACCTGTAATGCCTACTCCTGTTTGAACTTCATCGTAAATAAGTAAAAATTCGTACTTATCAGCAAGTTCTCTTAATTTTTCAAAAAATCTACATCTAAAATGATTATCACCGCCTTCACCTTGAATTGGCTCAATAATTAAAGAAGAAATCTGATCGGGATTGCTTTCAATTGCCATTTTAATTTCTTCCACAGCTAAATCTTCATTTTCTATTGTATCAGAAATGCCTTGGTCGGTAAATGGAAACTCTAATTTAGGATTAGTAATTTTAGGCCAATCAAATTTTGGAAAATACATAGTTTTCCTTGGGTCTGATGTGTTGGTAAGAGATAATGTATATCCAGATCGACCATGAAAAGCTTCTTTAAAATAAAGTACTTTTAAATCGCCAACATCTACGCCTTTAGCTAAATTTTTTCTCTTTTTCCAATCAAATGCCACCTTTAGAGCATTTTCAACGGCCAAGGATCCACCTTCGATAAAAAAGGTTTTTTTCAAATAATCAGGTATGGCTACCCTATTAAAAACATCAACAAAATCAGCATACTGAACTGAATATATATCTGATAATGTTGGCTTATATAAACTTGCTTTTAAAAGCTGTTCTTTATTCTCCAAAACATAGGGATGATTGAATCCTATAGATCCCGATGCATACATAGTAAAAAGATCTAAGTATTCATTTCCATCTCTTTGATCTACAAGCCATGAGCCATGACTATTCTCCAAGTCAAGAACAGGTTCAAACCCATCGGCTAAAATGTTTTTTGATAGTATTTTTCTTACATCTAAAGGATTTATTTTTATCATTATTCTAAATCGAACTTTATCCCTTGAGCAAGGGGAAGTTCTGAGCTCCAATTTATTGTATTAGTTTGCCTTCTCATATATGCCTTCCATGCATCGGATCCTGACTCTCTACCACCTCCAGTTTCTTTTTCACCTCCAAATGCGCCTCCTATTTCAGCGCCTGAAGTACCAATATTTACGTTTGCAATTCCACAATCACTTCCACTATGAGACAAAAAAGTTTCGGAATTTCTAATATTATTTGAAAATATTGCAGAT
Organism: bacterium TMED198; assembly: GCA_002170735.1. Classification (GTDB taxonomy): domain Bacteria; phylum Fidelibacterota; class Marinisomatia; order SCGC-AAA003-L08; family D37C17; genus TMED198. The sequence goes on from NHIV01000075.1 coordinate 2,448, forward strand.
GATAAGCCTTGAGGTACATCATTGTGCAAATCAATCGCCTCATTAAGATTTTCATATTCAATAATATATAAAATTGGCGCGAATGTTTCTTCTTGAACAATTTCCATGCTATTTTTGGCGCTAATTATTGCAGGCTCAACGAAAAATCCTTCTGATTCAATTACACTCCCTCCATACAAAACTTCCCCACCTTGAGACTTAATTGATTCAATTGCATTAGTGTAATCATTTACAGCTGATTGATCTATCAATGGTCCCATTAAAGTTTTATGATCAAGAGGAGATCCTATTTTTACCTGTTTATATGCATTCATCAATTTTGCTACAAGCTCATTTGATATTTTTTTATCTACTAGTATTCTTCTAGTTGAAGTACACCTTTGGCCTGCTGTCCCAACAGCTCCAAACACGATTGCTGGAACTGCAATCTTTAAATCTGCAGTATCATCAACTATTATTGCATTATTGCCGCCTAATTCCAAGATAGTTTTCCCCAATCTTTCACCGACAACTCGACCAACCCTCTTACCTAGTTTTGTAGATCCCGTAGCCGAAATAAGCGGAACCCGCTTGTCATTAATCAATTTTTCTCCAATAATAGAGCCCCTACCAACAATTAAATTAAAAATAGCTTTATAGCCATTTTTAGATAAAACATTGTTGCAAATATTTTGAACTGCAATTGAGCAGAGAGGAACTTTAGAAGAAGGCTTCCAGATGCTAATATCCCCACAAACCGCTGCAATAAATGCATTCCAGGCCCAAACGGCAACTGGAAAATTGAAAGCAGAAATTATACCAACATTTCCAATAGGATGCCATTGCTCATACATTCTATGCAGGGGTCTTTCTGAGTGCATGGTTAATCCATACAGTTGCCTAGAAAGACCTACAGCAAAGTCTGCAATATCGATCATTTCTTGCACCTCTCCATCTCCTTCAGCTTTAATTTTTCCCATCTCCAATGCAACAAGACTCCCTAAGGCATCTTTCTTATCTCTAAGCTCATTGGCCATCTCTAAAATCAACTGCCCCCTGATTGGAGCTGGAACCATTTTCCATGATTTGAAAGATTCATTTGAGGATGAAATAATTTTATTATAATCACTTTCACTAGACAGAAATACTTTTGCCAATTCCTGACCTGTAGAAGGGTCATATGAAGTTATAGTTTCATTGCTATTTTGATCTATCCAGCCATCACCGCCAACACAAGCACCGCTGTTAACTTCTTTTATACCTAAATCTTTTAATATTTGATTCATTATGCCCTTTTATTATTTTTTTTATTTGATGTAGTCCATAATATTAAACCAACAATAACAATTCCAAGACCCCAATATGTAGCATATGCGTATGATGGATCGGTATACTGAATTAATTTATCAAAGCGTCCTATAAGTAATGAAATTCTACCCATTACAGCATAACCAAAGGATGCTCCAAACTTTACCATTAACACATATATTCCCAATTTACTTATTCTTCCAACAATGCCAGAGTGCTCTTTAGAAAAGAAGAAATATATCAGACCTGAAAGAGTTCCAATTAGTATTATCAAGGAATTAATAATTGAAATCCAATCTTGAGAAAAATCAATTACACTGGCTTGAATTTGCAGCAAAACATCAGAATTTAAATATCCATACATCCTTAAACCTGCAGCCATGCCAATTATATAAGCTATAGGCCATCTAGCTAGCCAACCAAGCTTGGGAACCAACCTAAGAAGCATCATAATACCCAAAATTAAAGGGATGATATAAATCCATCTGATTTCCTCATGACCTTCAATACCTCCATCTGGAAATGCTGGTTTGTATACAAATCCTAAAACTTTGTAAATGCCATACCAAGCTTTTTCAATGATTCCAAATTCTGAATTATCAATTCTAGGCCACAATCTTCCATATAAATTTGGATATACTTGGGTCCAGAATGAAAGGGATGCGACATAGCCTGCAGATACACCAATATACAAATGTTCAGCAGCTTTATAGAACGGATTATCATCATACAGGTAACTGAAAATTGAAAGAGTTAATAGGACACTTATCCAAGCGCCAACTATTTCATAACTTAAACCTAAAAACATTACTTTAANTTTCTCCTTTCAAGGAAATATGTAACATTTCCAAGAACTATAAATATTACAATAACAAGATGCGCAATNGACTGNGCGGACATCATTGAAGTNGCCTCNCCAGAAGAAAGAAANATNTGNTTTCCTTCTAAATTTGATTTAACCANGGATTCGTANTCAGCAGCNCCAGGCATGCCTGCNAAGATNCCCCTAATCTGATTGTTTTCAACATAAGGAANTAAATCGGTAACCTGAATCGAGGTNCAGCCNGTTGACATNGGAATANNNTGAGGATCTGATGCATACTGAACCCACTCNTTTGATCCAGGAGTTCCNGAAGAAAGACTGAAAACGAAATCAAAATCTTTTACATTGTTTATTTCATCCATCATCGGNATTTCTTTTATNATTTTTTGATCAACATCTTGCTTGTAGAGCTCTTTAATATCTGAAGCTATACCTTTAACAACAGCTTCGCCACCAGGCCTATACCCAAGGTTGACATAATCCTCGTACTTCTTAACACCAAACTCCTTAGAAACAAGGTCCAGAGCTTCGTTTGCCATAAAAACGCCATCTGGCCACAATGCTGTAATGTAGACCTTGTGATTCCTAGAGAAGACCTGTCTTAAAAGAGCTATTGCCATTGGATGGATCTCAGGCCTAGTGCTAGGTCCATATTCAAAAGAAATCAAAATGTTAGACCTGTCATCTAAAGAGTCTATCTCATTAAAAACTCTTTGTGACTGAGGTGTAGGCCTGACAGCTAATGCAAACCAATCTGGCTTTAGAAGTGGCAAGAGTACAGACAAACCAATTAATATAAAAATATATCTTCTATCTAGTTTGCCTAGTTTAATAAAAAATTCCATAATTAATCGCCTAAGAATGAACGTTCTAAACCTATTATTATTCTAAATGATGTAGCGGCAATGCCCAGCCCAACCCCTATCATTATTGCTCTAGACCCTGCTGCAGTTGGAACATCAAAAATCCAAGATGCTACTACAGGGAAAGATAAAAGTGCTGGAGTTTCATTTGACCACCCTAATAAATATCCTATAATTAAAATTGATGCAATTCCAAAAACAACGCTAAATAAAATATTGATTTTTGATTTTAAAAAACTTGCCAAAAAAGCCACAATACCTAAAACATAGATAATTGAGGCAAACCACCATGGGATTTCAGATCCAATGGGAACACGGCCTATCATTAGTACAATCCCTGAGATAAGTAGTAAGGTTGCTTCAAAATTCCTAATCCGGAAAGCCCTGTATGAGGCAGAAGCTACAAAGAAAGCTAATAAAGCAAACATGGTAGCTGATAGAGGTGTAAATAAATTAAAAAATATCCATTTAAACAATGTCCCTTCTGTCTGAACATGCGCTCCCCAAGCAACGTCATCAACGCCAATGTAGAAAAATCCTGCAATAATTGAAAGGGCGAATCCAAGTATTGCAATGGTACTGTATTGCCAATTGTTTTGTTTTCTGACTACCCTTACCGCTTGAACCTTAATTAAATTCAAAGCTCCTAAAATAGCCGCGAACGAAGCAATAATATCAAACCACTGCATTCCATCATTATCAACATAGTTTTGAATAGATTGATTGTTTATAAAATGACCGAGTAAAGTTAGAAAGCCTACTCCGATAACGATTAAAAGTGGCATCTGTCTTTTTAAAAACATTTATTAGGCACCTAAAAATTTGATAGAACTAAACTGGATAAATCCAAAAAAATTAAACAACTCCAAAATTCCAAAAAATATAATTGAAATCATAGCAACTAATTTTGCTATATCTTGTCCTTTCAAGCTGCCTATTAATTCAGGTTCATTTGATAGATAGGCACTAGCTGCAAAAAACTCTTCACCGATTAAGGTGTAATCACAGGCTGTAACAAAGAATGGAATTTGCGCAGACGATCCAGTACCTGCAACTTGAAGAGCTCCAATTGAATTTCCTGTTTCAGCAAGGAGCAATGACTCAGCATAAAATTGGCCTTGATAAAAAACTGCAGCAGGCTTCTCTCTAAGCATGATTCCATTAATTCCTGCGGCATATGCAAACTGATCATCTGTTAAATAGTGAACCATGTTGTCATTGTACAAATCAGGCCTGCCAGACTTTAAATATGCCTCTTGGCATGTCTCTCTTGCGGCTTCCATAACTATAGATTTAGAAACAGGTACATTTAGTTCAGTTTCATATTTAGCTGTCATATGAGCGACATGCCCAAGAACAAGCAAACCTGAAACAGTTTCAACTCTATCTAAATCTGAAATACCAGGTACAAAAAGAACGGGCTTTCCCATTTCAGTCGCCCTCCCAATTGATTCTTCTATAGCCTTCATTCCAGCAATTGGTCTCAAGTAGATATCACCTCCATCCCTAGAAAGCTTTATATAGTAGTGCAAGATAAATGAAGTAATTGCTATTACAACAAACATCAACTCATTGCCTTCGACAAAAAATGAGCCATGGCCTAAATAATAAAATATCATTACACTTGAAAAAATTAGTAAATATTTAAATTTTAAATTCATTTTTTTTCAGCTTCTAGTCTTTCAAGCTCTAATAATAGCTTCTCAATATTTTTCCTATCTTCAAGAATGATAGAGAAATTATAGTAAGATTGTGAGTTAATAAAAATAGTTAATAATGGTCCAAAAAAAACTAACACTTGGCTGCCAAAAAATGACAAATACTTTATCATTTCTAGAAAAAAAATAGCTGGGACTGAAAATCCATGTTCAAAAATTTTTTTTGCCACATCATTAATTATTATATTTTGTTTTTCTATAGATGCTATCATAATTAGTCCTGTAAAATTACCTCTAAATTTGCTCTTGGAACAGTACTAAATTCACCATTTTCAAATTTAATTTTTGCAACCCTTACAAGAGTTTCTGACTCCATCTTCAAAAGTTCAGAAGGCAATTCAGCGACCGTTCCAACCTTGCCAAAATAAGGAGCTCTTATAACTCTCACATTAGACCCCACGTTAATAACCAACTCATCTTCGTTAAATTCTTCATGTTTTTCATTGTCACTATCTAGTGCAACAACGACTTCAGGTCTGATTACCCCTGCTCTTATCTGGGTTGCCCCATTAATTGAGCCATACCTCCCTTCCAAACTGTTAAATAATTTAAAAGTTCTTCTGGCCATTTTAATTTTTCCAAATCCTTCTGTTATTAGTAGCGATGTTCCAAGGTTTTCTGAGCCAGTAATTGCAACGCCAAGGTTGAATCCTAGCAATTGAGATAAATCCGTATAATTAAAGCCTCCCACGATAATTCCAGATACATTCATTTTTTGGGCTTTTCTATAAGCATCAAGAGTAATATAAGAACCTCCAACCACTATTTTTCCATTTAAATCTGGAGTTATCATATCGCTGATAATTTCATCTTGCTCAGTTTTTGTTAAAACTTTGATCTCCCCTTTATTCTCACCTCCAACACCAAGAATGCCTTGGATTATTGCGCAATTAGATTGAATTAAAACACCTTCTTTGTCGAAAACCTCTTGAACCATCCCATCTATATAAGAATCAATCTCTACAGGCAATGCAGGTTCTGATATAGTAGCTTGGCCTGTGATATCTGAAACATTTAGCAAAAAGCCATCAACTGGAGATTTAACTGAAGCTTTAAACATTCCAAAAAAACCTTTGCTCTCAGCAATAACCTGTCCTTTTACAATCTTTTCATCAACTTCTATTAGCATTAAATCTTTAACTCCATTTGGCTCAACATTAAGCTGTTTTGATAGATTGACCATATGGACATTACCCGGGATTTTTGTAGAGGCTACAATTGTATCGTGAGATATAGCTTCATTCTTATCTACATGAACTTCCCCCTTAAGAGGAAGTAGTCTTTTTTTAGAGAGAATTGTTGACTTTAAAATTTTTAATCCGGGTGTATATGATTTTGACATGCAAGCCCTATTTAATAAATCCTATTAATTTTTGATCTTCCTTCATCCTTCTATCATCTGAATATATCTGTTCTTCATTGTATTCATCTAAAGCTATTGACCAATTACTTAAAATTGATTTTCTCTTATCTATGTCACTAGAGAAGCCTAACTCCGGTCGACCTCTTCCATCAAGAATGATTCCTACTTCACCGCCAAAAATTTGCTTCTCTATTATCTCACCTTCGCCTTCACCCAAATCAATACCCCTTTCAGGTTTGAAGATGCATTCAATCGGAATAAAATCAGCCTTTATTAATTTAATTTCACCTTCAATTAGCGTGCCCTCTATTTCACCTTCTGGGTGTTTAATTAAATAAGACATAAGCTGTTTATCATTTTTTACTTTCCCAACTGGGGCGATCACTGTTCCAAGTCTAACCAGGCAATCCTTTTCAAACACTTCGACAGCCGCCTTTGGGTGAACAGTAGATAAAACTCCTAGCTGTGGCATCATAAAAATTGAATCAACAGCCAATTGTGTAATCCCTTGTGGAAGAAAAGCATCAACAAGCATTTTTGCTGATTGAGACCTTCTAGGGGCGTGAGACAAAACACCTCCAGATCCAACTAATAAATCTAAATCCATCATATCCACCAATGTTTGGCCTGACATGGTCTGATCAAATGCATCAGAAATAGTCCTTTCCTGCTGGACCCCCTTCAATCCAACTGCAAAATTTTTGTGCTGATAGAAAGAGAGTCTAAGCGCCTCTCTAGCAATTGCCTGCTCAATTTTCAACTCATCAATAGATTGAGGGATTGTCGTTGGTCTAATCATTTTATTTGCTATTCTATTCATTAAATCTTCTTTGTCTAAATCAAACGGAACCCACCTGGCTACATTATCTATACCTGCCTCAGCAAGTACATTGCAAACAGAATAACTCATCCCTAAGTTTGCACTTACAGTTCTATTGAAAATGCCTTGAAAAACTGAAAACACATCTGTTGTGGCACCTCCAATGTCAACACCAAGAACAGACATTTTCTCTTTTTCAGCAATTTTCTTTATAATTTCACCAACTGCTCCAGGAGTTGGCATTATAGGCGTATCAGCCCAACTCATAAGTTTTTTATAACCAGGAGCTTGAGCCATAACATGCTCCATAAACAAATCATGGATTTTATCTCTACTTGGCTGAAGGTTTTCGCTGTCAAGTGTTGGCCTAATATTTTTAACTACCTCTAGATCACTTATTTTTGATAATTTTTCTTTAATACTATCTCTAGCTTTTTTATTGCCAGCATAAATAATTGGTAGTTTGTAGTTAATACCTAATCTAGGCTTAGGATTTGCAGATTCTAAAATTTCAGCTAATTCTACAACATGAGAAACCGTTCCACCATCAACTCCACCAGAAAGAAGTATCATATCAGGTCTAAGCTGTCTAATTCTCTTAACTTTTTCATGGTACATCCTTCCATCATTAGAAGCCAAAACATCCATGACAATTGCGCCTGCCCCAAGAGCTGCTCTTTGCGCGCTCTCTCCTGACATTGATTTTACAACACCAGCAACCATCATTTGCAATCCACCACCAGCTGAACTTGTAGAAATGTAAAGATCTATACCATCTTCACCTTTATCGCATGTATTAATAAACATTTCACCATCTAAAATTTTTCTCCCTGAAAGTTCTTCTAGCTCCATAACTGCATTTAAAACTCCTCTAGTAACATCTTCAAATGGAGCCTCTACAGTAGTCGGGGATTCACCTCTATGCGTCATTCTATATTCGCCGTCTATACACTGAATAAGGATTGCCTTAGTTGTTGTTGATCCACAATCTGTTGCTAGAATCACTTTACTTTGATCTAATTTTTTCTTCATTTTAAATAAAATACACCAAATATAGATATGTTAATGGTGCAGCAATTAACATAGAATCAAATCTATCTAAAACCCCACCATGCCCTTTTAATAAAGCACTTGAGTCTTTAATTTTCACTTCACGCTTTAAAAGGGATTCTCCAAAATCTCCAAGTTGAGATATAGCACCATAGATAATTCCAAGTACAATCAAATGATATGATAGCAAGTGATCACCAAAAACATTATAAAAATAAAATGCATACACAACTAACATGGTAGCTATAAAACCACTGATACTTCCAACCCATGACTTCTTTGGGCTGACCAATGGTAGAATCTTTTTTTTTCCAAACTTTGCCCCAAAGAAGAAAGCCGCTGAATCACATGCCCATATTGAAAAAAACATTAAAAATATTATTTCTCGACCAATAGATTCAAAGTTCCTTAAAATGGNCATCGANCCAAGCATAAACCCAATCCAAACTANACCAAAAATCAAGCATGATATATTCAAAAGNGGAGTATTTTCCNCTCTNAAAATTTCTANACATATAGCNATNATTGTTACGGCCATTAANAANCCAATACCTATTGGAGGAANNTCATATCTATTAAAATCTAATGATGTCAAATTATAACGAAAAAGCTGAATCANTATAATTGAGCCATANAAAAGTGGCATAAATANTTTNCCCCCCTTTGANTTCAAAAAAACAGGAAATTCTTTTACACATAAGAGNTGGACTATTAANACAAANAATGAGAAAAAAGGAAAGTGATAGTCATCTCCAACATAAAGAATTGCCAGTATANCTGGAATNCCAATTAAATTAANTATTAGTCTTGAAGATTGTTTTTTTTCTGACATNTNTAGAATTGTTTAGTTGAAATTTAAGGGTTATTTTATAATTATGCATATTAATACTATNTAATTTTATGAACTTTTAGCATATTTGTTGTTCCTACTACTCCTACTGGCACTCCTGCTGTGATTACAAACAATTGATTTTTTTGAATCATTTTTTTTCTTTTTAAAATTTTTTCTGCTACTCCAATCATCTTATCTGTATCAATTAAAGAATCAACTTTTAAAGGAACAACTCCCCATATTATGCTCATTTGCCTGCAAATACTTTCATATGGTGACAGAGCGAAGATTGGCGCCTTCGGTCTATAGCTGGATACAAAACGGCAAGTACTTCCTGACTCTGTCATTACAACCACTGCGTTAATATCTAAGTCTGAAGTCAATCTAAAGACAGCATGGCTTATAGCAGATTGAACGGTATCGAGTCTATTTTCAAGCTTTTTTTTATGATAAAAATTGTTTACTTCTTCAAGTTCTAATTTATTAGCAATAGTTCTCATTACACGTACTGATTCAAAAGGGAATTTTCCAATTGAAGTCTCAGCTGAAAGCATGATGGCATCAACGTTATCATATACTGCCGAAGCAACATCATTCACTTCAGCTCTAGTTGGAGATGATTTTTTAATCATAGATTCAAGCATCTGAGTTGCAACTACAACAGGTTTGCTGGCAATACGACATTTTTGAATAATTTTTCTCTGAAGAACAGGAACTTTTTCATAATCTACTTCAACTCCAAGATCACCTCTTGCAACTAAAATACCATCAGACTCTGAAATAATAGAATCCAAATTTTCAATTGCCTCAGGCTTCTCAATTTTAGCCATAACAGGCACTTTTGTATTTAAAGAACTAATAATCTTTTTAATATTTCTAATATCACTGGCTTTTCTAACAAAGGACAATGCAATCCAATCTACACCTAAATCAAGTCCAAGCTTAAGATCTCTTCTATCCTTTTTAGTTATTGAGGGGAGAGTCAAATCAACACCTGGAAGATTTACACCTTTTGAAGGTTTGACAATCCCACTTTTAAGTGCTCTAATCACTAAACAGTGATCTTTTTTTTCAATTACTTTAAAAGCTATTTTACCATCTTCAATTTTAACCTGTGCATTTGGAGCAATCGACTTTATTTTAAGTTTATAGTTAATAGGTATATCAGCTACTGAACTACTACCTAAAGTATAAGATTTTCCTTTAGTAATTTTAAAATTTAAAAAGGTATGCTTTACTCTTATCTTTGGACCAGCAAGATCAAATAAAATTGGAATAAATTTTGATTTCTTATTGGATATTTTTTGGATCCTAGCAATAATATCCTTTGTCTCAGAAGAACTTCTGATGTGAGACATGTTAAGTCTTATTACGTCAACTCCTTCATCTAGCAATTTTGCAATATTTTTAGATGAAAATGTTGCAGGGCCAATCGTTGCTACTATCTTTGTTCTATTCATTCATGATTTCCAGTATTTAGAACCATCATTTTCTCTGTTTAAAAATTTTCTTGAAACTAACTCTCTCCTTAACAAAGGAGTATCATTGAACAAATGAAATTTTTCAATTATAATGTTTACTTCTTTTTCAGAATATATTTTATCACAAACAAACTGCTCAGATAAATGTTTTACCACAAACTGTTTATCTTTAGGCTTTTTTGGCCAACACACAATTTTATCTAAATTATTTATAAAACTACTCAATTAATGCACCATATTCTATTTAATTAATATGATTTCAAAAAAAAACCCCAACTCCTCCTCCTCAAGAAAAATTAGGGTCTTTCATAGTAGCGGGGGCAAGATTTGAACTTGCGACCTTCGGGTTATGAGCCCGACGAGCTACCAGACTGCTCCACCCCGCGTCAAATTTTAAAAGTTGAGAAAATTATTATAAAATAGTGATAAAAACCAAGAACTTTAAAAATCAATTTTAACATCTCCTGATGTTTTTTCATAAATTTCATTAACAAACTTTTGAGCGTTGGACTCAAAGATACTTACTATACTAAGCACGGTTCCATTAAACTCTCTCTTTATTATTTTTCCATTATAAAAAGCAATAGTTGAATCTACTATACCACATAAGCTCAAATGATGAGCAATCTTAATTCTTGTCATATCTACAAACTCTAGCTTTTTAGTTTTATTTATTGCATCTTCTGCACTCTTTTTATAGGAACTAATTAATCCTGGAATACCAAGCTTTGTCCCTCCAAAGTACCTCGCTACATACACACCTACATTTATTAATTTATTTCTTTTAATTGAATTTAAAACTGGAATCCCAGAACTCCCCTTAGGCTCTCCATCATCTGAAGCATACTCATCAATTCTTTGACCATTCTTAATTCTAAATGCGTTTACTACGTGTACAGCTTTAGGATTGAGAGCTCTATGTTTATTTAATATTTGCTTGAATTCCTGTATAGAGGAAATACAATGTATATAAGAAAAAAATTTAGAGCCCCTTTCTTTATAAATACCTTTAGATGTACGTTGAATATTAAAATACTTCATTACTTTACAATTAAAAAAGAGATCCCCGGAATATTTTTATTTTCAAAAGCTAAAAAGTATTTACCTGAGCTAAGACCTAATACAGCATTTTTTAAATCATGCCTTTGCCTGCCTTTTGAAATATCAATAAAAAAAGAGCTAACCCTTTGACCACTAGAATTGTAGATACAACCAATTTCATATCCATAATCTTGCCTTGAGTCAAGAAGTAAACTTAGATTATCTCTGCATGGATTTGGATAAACTTTAATACTACTCCCCACATCTTCGGGGCTTGGCCATGAAATTATAGATACAGGATCGCTTAATTGAGACTCACCAAATTCATTAAAACTAGAAATTCTATATGTATATTCGATAAATGGTTCGAAACTAGTATCTTTAAATATCTGATTAAAGAGGTCTACTTCATTTACCTTAATATTATTTCTATAAACATTAAAAAATACATTTTCTTGAATTCCTGAATTTAATTCCCATGAAACTTCAATTTCTTCATTAGAGTTTTGGAAAACAAAAACATTTGATGGGGTATTTGGAATAAAATTAAAAACTAATGATAAATCTATACTTACAGGGTTTACATTTTCAGTTGAATGAATAAAAAATACATTTTGACCCTCATTAACTGTAAAATCAATTACATCTTTGGTATTTGAAATACTACCGTTACCTTCGAGGCTTATAATACTTCCAATAAAATCACTATTAGAATGTTGCCATTCAATTAACGATTTGTTTAAAATGTTATATCCAGTAATTTTTACGGATTTATTATTTAAGATCATTTCTAAATCTATATATTTGTTAATATTTTCAGGATCAATATCAATCCTCTCAAGATCAATATCAATTGGATCCACTAAGCTTTGATCTTCAAAGTAATGAAATTCACTATCTTCTTTAGAGTTAAACATATTTCTAGACATGAAATCCAACCAAATTGAATGCATTGACTGGCTATAATTATCATAAGAGACTATTCTCATTACATCAAAAGCATCATATATAGAGTTAGAACCATACAATTCCCACATTTCTCTCATAATAGTACTCTGCTTTTCATCATCTACGCCTTTATTGTCAACAACTTTAGAAAGATAGTGCCCAAACAACGCTAAAGAATATCCCCAATCTGCAGAGTTTACAGAAAAGCTAGAGTTCCATTCCAAAGGGTATTCCGGATTACTGATTAAAGCATCAGTCCAAATATTAAGAGACCAATCATTTCCATCAGGCACAACTAAATCTTCAAACCACATTGAAGATAGCTCAAAAAAATATTTTTCAGAACTTGTAAATGTTCTGTAAGAGAGCTGAACTGCATGAAAGTACTCATGCGCCAAAGTTTCTCTCATTGTGACAATAGGATCTAATCCATTGTAAACAGTGTAATTTTCGTAGTTATGATCAATCTCAATGAAAGACGAACCTGGCGGAAGGAGTTCTTCAAACAAAAAAGTCCCCGTATAGGTTGCCCCATAGTTGGGATAGTCATAACTAGATTTCAAGAAAATATGATAGAAAGGATCATTATTGTTTGCCAATGGAGGATCTTGATATTCCATAGTATTTTTTAAAACATTTCTAATTGAATCAGCAATGTATAAAACTTCATCAACATAGGCGCTTGTTGCTCCACTCGCTCCTTCAACATCATAATGGACCTTAAACCATCCCGATTCAGAAATTTTAAACTCATCCAAGTATGAGCCACTCCTATCTAGATTTTGATGCACTTTAAAACAATCTCTTGAAAAACCCAAAGCACAGAAAAATATAATAGCCAAAATAAATTTTTTCATTTTTTCCTGAAAATTATTTTAATAGGAACTCCAGATAAATCAAATGCACTTCTTAATTGATTCTCTAAATATTTCCTGTATGACTTTGGAAATAATTGAGGAAAATTAGTAAAGAAAACAAAAACAGGAGGAGAATGTCGAACCTGAGCTACATACTTAATTGTAAGGTTTCTGCCTTTTACAGCTGGAGGGTTGTAATTTTTTATGGCCATACCTAAGAACTCATTAAGTTTTTTTGTACTTATATTATTCTGATATTTTTTAAAAACTATTGACCCTTCTTTTAGAATATTTTGAATTCTTAAATTTTCTAAAATAGATATAAATATAATTGGATAATTTTGCATATCAGAAAATCTATATAAAATTTCATCTTTATAGTTTTTCATTGTATGTGTATCTTTGCTTATTAGGTCCCATTTATTAATGACCACCATTAAGCCCTTACCTTTTTCAATAATATAGCTTGCTATCTCTTTATCCTGCTTGTTAAAATGTTTTTGACCATCAACCATAAGTATAGCCAAGTCACAATCATCAATAACTTTATAAGTCCTTACACTGCTATAAAACTCAATAGAATCATCAATCTTATTTTTCTTTCTTAATCCTGCCGTATCAATTATTCTATAAGTTTTTTTGAAGTATGTAATATAAGAATCAACTGAATCTCTTGTAGTTCCAGCAATACTTGTAACAATAGATTTATTTGTTTTGACTAAGCTATTCATTAAACTTGACTTCCCAACATTTGGCATTCCAACAATTGCAAGGTTGATATGGCTATTGTCCAAATTTTCTTCTAAAATATTTTTAGTAAAATCCTGAATGGCATCTAACATTGTATTGATATTCCTACTATTTTGAGCTGAAATTGGCAATGGTTCTCCAAAACCTAATTCATAATATTCTAATAGATTCTCATCTAGATCTGAATTGTCCATTTTATTAGCAACTAAAATCGTTTTTTTGGAACTATTAGTTAATAACAATCCTAATTCTCTATCACTAGATGTAAGGCCTTCTCTACCATTTATAACAAATAGTATTATATCAGCTTCATCAAAAGCTTTTATAGCCTGAATTCTTATATTCTTTAAAATTATATCATCAGTCTTAGGAGTATAACCTCCTGTGTCGATAATATTATAGTTTCTACCGCTCCACTCAAAAACACCATAGACTCTATCTCTAGTTACACCTTCTACTGGAGAAACTATTGCAGGCATTCCTCCAACCAATTTATTAAACAAAGTTGATTTTCCAACATTTGGCCTACCAATAATTGCAATTGTGGGTCTAGACATAGTTTTTTATTTAAACAGATCTAAAAGTGAATCACCCGATAACTTGAGTGGAACTTTTAATTTTAAAGAAATTTCATCAACTGTCATATCATCCAAAGTAAGAGTTTTTTCATCATTCAATATTCGTTCCGTCACCCAGACTTCATCACCTAATTTGTGGTCTTTTAATTGATCAATTATATCCTTGCCAGTTAGCAAGCCAGATACTGTGACAGATTCTCCAAAAAACTTATTTTTAACTTTTTTAAGTTGAATTTTCAAATTTTCAATCTTTGTCAATTCAGGTAAAACATGATTTGCAAATGTATCATAAATTAGATCTCCTGTTATAATTGTAATGATTTTTTTTTGGGGAATTTTTTTAGGAAACAGTTTTTTATCATTATTGAGGTTTTCTATAAATTTGCTTACCAAGCCAACCCCATTTTCTGTTAAATCAAAATCAAATTCAGAATAATTAGGTACATTCATTTTTGAAATCAAGAACCACTCATCTGAGTATACAACAAAAGGGCTAAGCGTATTATACCTTCTATTGATTTTGAACCGATCAATAAGCACCTTATCTGAATATTTTTTATCAACTTCTTGAATTTCAAATAGCCCCTTCCGATGCCTAGTCAGACCTACTGGCACGATTGAAACAGTTTTAAGATTTGGATAAAAATGATAAAGATCATCAAGGCTGTTTAACAAGTATTGGCCATCATTCAATTTAGGCATTAATACAATTTGAGCATGAAGCTCAATACCATTTTCAGTTAAAAATTTAATTTTTTTTAGAACATCATCATCTTTTTTATATAAAAAAAGTTTTTTTCTCAAATCCTTATCAGTTACATGTATAGATATATATAATGGAGAAAGTTTTTGCTCTACCACTCTATTTAATTCTCTTTGTCCCATGTTTGTCATAGTAATATAATGTCCATGTAAATATGACAATCGATAGTCACCATCTCTGAAGTACATGCCCTTCCTCATATTAGAAGGGTTTTGATCTACAAAACAAAATACACAATCATTTGCACATGATCTAATCTTCATATCCTCAAACACAACACCTAACAAATCATCATATTCTTTTTCTATTTCAAAAGATTCTAATGCACCATTCATTTCTACAGAAATTGTTATAAAGTCTGAAGAAAACCTAAACTGATAATCAATTTCATCAAGAACTTTTCTATTATTGATTTTAAGCAGCCTATCACCTGACTTAAGGCCAATTGATGATGCTATAGAATTTGGGAATACTGTTTTTATAACCATATAAATAAAATATAATTAAATGTGTTATTTGAATGGAAGATAAGAATAATAAATTATATTATATAAAAATTCCTATAAAATTGTATAATTTATTCTAAGATTTCTTTTTCTTTAGAGGATGCTATATCATCAAGGATTTTAATATTTTCATTGGTAGTCTCTTGCACATTATCCAAAGCTCTCATCAGATTNTCTTCAGAAAAACTTCCATCTTTTTCTTGATTCTTAAAAGCTGTATTTATATCTCTTCTAATATTCCTNANTACAACTTTACTATCCTCACAAAGCTTGTGAACAAGCTTAACATACTCNANCCTNCTCTCTTCTGTNAAAGGNGGAACATTCAATCTAATAACGCTTCCNTCATTGTTTGGAGTCAATCCAACNTCTGAATTAGNAATAGCTTTTTCAATTTCNTCAAGNATTGAAGGNTCNAANGGTTGAATTAAAATNAACTGACCCTCAGGAATAGAAATATTTGCAATATTTTTTAAAGGATTAACGGAACCATAATAATCAACTTTAACATGATCCAGCATACTAGATGAAGCTCTACCTGTTCTAATAGATGCCATTTCTTGCCTAAAATGATCTATCGTCTTTGTCATTTTTTCTTTGCACTCAGAAAACAATTCATTAATCATATTTTTTCCTTATTCTATGAAACCATTGTCCCAACAGGAACAGAATTGACAATTTCATTTAATCCATTTTTACTACTAATATCAAATACAATTATAGGCAATTTATTTTCCTTGCAAAGAGTAACTGCAGTTAAATCCATAACTCTTAACTCTTTTTCAATCACCTCCTTAAAAGATAAAGAATCATACTTGATTGCATCAATATTTTTATTAGGATCCGAACTATAGATACCATCTACATTAGTTCCTTTAATTATAATATCAGCATTAATTTCAATAGCCCTTAATACTGCAGCAGTATCTGTTGTGAAATAAGGATTGCCTGTACCACCAGCCATTATAACTATTCTTCCTTTTTCTAAATGCCTAGTTGCTCTCCTTCTAATATATGGCTCAGCTAATTGTGTGATTGACAAAGCCGACATAACTCTAGTATCGCAATCAATCTTTTCTAATTCTGATTGTAAAGCGACGGAATTCATAATCGTAGCCAACATTCCTAAATAATCACCAGCAACTCTATCCATTCCTTTAGCTGATGCGGAAATTCCTCGGAAAATATTACCACCACCAATCACAATTCCAACTTCTATATCTAGTTTATGAATTTTTTTTATTTTAAGAGCAATTGAAGTTATCATCTCAGGATCAACACCATAACCCTGTTTTCCTGAAAGAATCTCCCCACTAAGCTTGAGAAGAATTCTTTGAAATTTAATATTTTTCATGAAAATTATTTTTCACCAAGCTGGAAGCGGGTGAAACGCTTAACAACAACATTCTCTCCAAGCTTAGCTATTGTCTCAGTAATAATATCATTTATTGTTTTAGAAGGATCTTTTACAAAACTTTGTTCGAGAAGTACACTCTCTTGAAAAAACTTATTTAATCTACCTTCAACCATTTTTTCAACAATATTATTAGGTTTGCCTGATTTAGCAGCCTGCTCAGTATAAATTTCTTTTTCTTTATCAACTACTGATTGGTCAACATCATCCCTTTTAACATTTATAGGATCTGAAGCTGCAATATGCATAGCTATATCTTTGCATAGATTTTGGAAATCATCGGTATTAGCAACAAAATCGGTCTCACAATTTATTTCCAAAAGAACGCCTAATCTCGATCCAGGATGAATGTAAGAATGGACAATACCTTCTTTTGCATCTCTACCGGATTTTTTTTGAGCTTTTGCAATACCAGCTTTTCTGAGAACATCCATTGCCTTTTGAATATCATAATTAGATTTATCTAGAGCTTTCTTACAATCCATCATCCCTGCACCAGATAAAGCTCTTAATTCTCTTACTGCATCAACGCTCATTATTAAATCCTTTATTTATTTACTTATAATAGCTGAAGAAAAATCCTTCGAGTCACCAGGGATAGCAGAATCACTTTTAGCAGAATTTTCATCATTTGAAAGCTGATTGGCATCAGATGAGGATACCGATAGAAATTCAGCAATATAATTAGTTAACATCTTAATTGTCTTAACAGAATCATCATTTGCTGGAATTGGAAAATCAATTTTAGTAGGATCTGTATTACTGTCAACAATTCCAAAAGTAGGAATACCTAAAACTTTTGCCTCTGAAATTGCAATTCTTTCATTAATACCATCAACAAAAAAAAGACCTACAGGAAGATGTTGCATATCTTTAATTCCTCTATGTAAATCAGAAAGCTTAATCCTTTCCCTCTCAAGACGGCCAAATTCCTTTTTAGTTAGATCTGTAAAGATATCAGAAGTTCTTTTTTCAAGCATATTTAATCTTTTTATGCTTCTTCTAATTGTGCCATGATTTGTTAATGTACCACCTAGCCACCTCTCTACTATATAAAACATCCCACATTTATCAGCAGCTTCTTGAACAGCATCTTTAGCTTGAGCTTTAGTTCCAACAAATAAAATATTGCCGCCCTTTTTTACCAAGTTCAACATTTCTTTACAAGCGATATCAAGGCACCTAATTGTTTCATTTACATCAATGATATGTACATCATTTTTTTTCATTAAAATGTACTTTTCAAAGTTT
>NHIV01000076.1 GCA_002170735.1 bacterium TMED198
TGAAGGTAAACAAGTTAATTTTTTTGATACTCCAAGATCTAAAGTTAAAGCTCTTGAATCAGATGGCCTAAAAATGCTCGTTTCTGAAGGAGCTGGCTGTGATGTACAAGAGGTGACAGTAAATATTCACTGTACAACGACTCACACAGAGTGTGTTGGGCATATTAGCAAGGAAAATATATTTATTAATGAGGTGGTGGATAGATTTTTTTTTCCAAGTACTTTGATAACTGTTAACCCAATTAAATCAAACAAATGCAATGAAAAATATCATGTAGATTTCAAGGTAGGTGATAGGGTAATTACAAAGGAAATGCTAGAGCAGAATTTAAAATCGATTAATCCAGATTTTTTAGAAGCATTAATTGTCAGAACAACGCCAAACAGTCTTAACAAAAGATTTTTAAATTATGGATGCAATCAATTCCCATTTTTTACAAATGATGCTATACATTATTTGAATCAACTAAATGTTCAGCATTTACTATTTGATTGTCCTTCTATTGATAGGGCAAGCGATGGAGGACTTTTGGGTAACCATAGAATTTTTTGGGACACTAGTGATGATATTGATCAATCAAAAGGTATTTCACGCAAAACAATAACAGAATTAATTTATATCTTTGATTTAATTAAAGATGGTACTTATATTCTTGAGTTACAAATTGGAAATATCAAGTTAGATGCATCATATAGTCGCCCCATAATTTACCCCCATATTTAATAGTATATCCCCCTACATAAATAAAAATTTAATTAGTTACATAACAAAAGGAGAAACAAAGTGAGTGATAAAGTAAAAGGTACAGTAAAGTGGTTTAATGCAGTTAAAGGTTACGGCTTCATAGAGAAAGATGGAGGTGGAGATATCTTCGTACATTTCTCAGATATCGAAATGGATGGATACAAGAAGCTTGAAGAGAATCAGCCTGTCTTATTTGAAGTTAAAGAAGATGATAAAGGTGAAAAAGCTGTAAACGTAACTATTGAATAGTATTTAAAATAAGGCACCTATTAATAGGTGCCTTATTTTTTTATATTGTTGTCAATTTTCTTGCACTTTAAGTAAATCATTTTATTCTTAAATATTCATTTTATTTTTAGTTTAGAGAGTATATTTTAATTCAAATCCTTTAATTAGAGGTAAAATGATAAAAAATAATCCTTACTACATTCTTATAAAGCCTGGCATTACCATGATGGTAATGGTTACTTCATACCTAGGTTATTATTTAGGTCTTAGAGATCAAGGTATTCTTATGGTATCATTTGATACTTGGCTTGTCTTATTTTTTTTACTTTTGGGTACTTTTTTTTCTTCATCAGGTGCCTGTGCCTTAAATCAAGCTATAGAAAGGGAGGAAGATTCTCAAATGGAAAGGACTAAAAATCGTCCAATTCCTGCTGGTAAAATTTCATCTGAAAGAGCATTTTTACTTGGAGTAACTTTCTCTATATTAGGAGTTTTAATTTTATTTTTTTTAATAAATGCAATTACAGCTATTGTTAGCCTTTCAACAATTTTTTTATACATTTTTGTATATACTCCTTTAAAAAAATATACTACTTGGAATACTCTTTTGGGATCTATACCTGGCGCATTACCTCCAATTGGCGGTTGGACTGCTGCAACAGGTAGAATTGATGCACCAGCTTGGATATTGTTTGGTATACTTTTTTGTTGGCAAATGCCCCACTTTTTATCAATTGCTGTAATTTATGCTAGTGATTATAAAAAAGGTGACTTTAAGATGCTTCCATCTGTATATCCTGAATCTAGACGACTTAAGTATATAATTATGTTTTTTTCTTTAGCAATGGTCATCACAACCATTGGTCTATATATTATTAAAATGGCTGGAGTCTATTTTGCTGTAGCATCTGCAGTATTAGGGATGATGTTTATACTAGTATCAATTAAAATGATTACAGATGGAACTGTTAGAAGTGCTAAACAGCTCATGTTTGCAAGTATTTTATATCTTCCTTCAATCTTAATTATTTTAATTTTAGAAAAGATCTTTATTCCATAATGAAATATTATTTCTTTTCTTTCCTGTTATTTTTAGTTTCCTGTACTAAGAATCAGAATAAATCTGAAAATGTCCTTGAGCAATCATATGATTTTTATACTAAAGGAAAAGAGATTTATGAGTTGAACTGTAAATACTGTCACACTAGAGGTGGCTCAGGAGCTCCTCCATTGTGGGATTTTAATGATTGGCAAGATAGATATAAGAAGGGAATTGATTCGTTGCTTGAAAATACATTTAAGGGCTATGTTGGGAAAAAAGGTATTATGCCTCCTAGGGGTGGATGTTTTAAGTGTTCTAAGGAAGATTTAGAATTGGTTATAAAGTATATGTTGCTTATCGCGAAGGTGTACCCTCCACAGGACTCGAACCTGTAACCCCTGGAGCCGAAATCCAGTGCTCTATCCAGTTAAGCTAGGAGGGCATATCTTATAGTTTTGAAAACTAATTAATTTAGTGTTAATTTATTATAAGATGATTAAATATATAAAATATTCACTTTTCCCTTTTCTTTTACTTCTGCTTATCTATTTGTCAGCTATAGGCGGGGCATCACTGAATTACTTTATAACAATATTTTCTTTATTTGTTATAGTTGGAGATCTACTGCTTAGTGATGATATTACGATATACCAAAATGCAAATAGAAAAATTTTGAATTTTATTTTATTTTCTCACCTTCCTCTTTTATTTCTATATTTTTTATGTACAATATATATGCTTGGTAATAGTAATCCAGTTTATTTTGAAAGTATATTAAATAAATTATTTAATTTGGATATTTCTTTAAATAGACAAAACACTTCAAGTATACATTTTATTGGATATTTCATTACAGCAGGGTTGTTTTTTGCTGGAGCAGGAATAAACATTGGTCATGAGCTAACTCATCGAAAAAACGATAAGATCTCAATGTTCTTTGGAAATTGGCTTTTAGCTTTTTCTTGGGATTGTGCTTTTGCTCTTGAACATGTACAAGGTCATCATAAAAATGTTTGTACTAGTAGTGATCCAGCTACTTCTAAAAGAGGTGAAAATATATATAAATTTTTATTTTTAGCTACAATTAAAGAGCAGATTGATGCTTGGAGAATTGAAAGAACATATTTGAAGAGAAATAAAATTCCTTTACTATCAGCTAAAAATAGAATGATTAGAGGTTATATTAGAAGCGCTGTAATTACAGTTATTTCATTTTACATTGGAGGTTTAACTGGAATGATAGCATACCTCATTATTGCAATAAGCTCTAAATTTGTTTTAGAGGCAATAAACTATATTGAACATCACGGATTAGTCAGAGTGCCTGGTACTAAAGTTAGACCTGAACATAGTTGGAACAGCAACGCAATGATAAGTGGTGTGCTTCTATTTAATTTAACTCGACATTCAGCTCATCATGAAAAAGCAAACTTAGAGTTTTGGCAGTTACCCATATATAAAAATGCCCCAATGCTTCCAGCAGGATACCTCTCAATGATTTATTTAGCCTTACTTTTACCAATAGTATATCATTGGGTTATGTCAAAGCATCTTTTAAATTGGGATAAAAAATATGCTACTCCTGATGAGAGAGAGCTAGCCTCAAAACAAAATAAAAGTAGTGGTATCTTTAAGCTTGTTCAGCAGGTTTAGTTTTATATTCATATAAGCAGTGAAATTTTAAATTAACTACAGATAAAGCCAGAATTGCAGCAAGTACCTGATGAGCTACGCCAAGGATAATAGGTACCTTGTAGATCAGGGTTAACACACCAAGAACAAACTGAAAGAAAACTACTTTCATTAATAGTCTAGCTTGCAAAATGTTAATGTTTTCCTTTATACAATGATTGTATAAATACATGCAATATAACAGAATAAATATTGCAAGAACTCTATGTGTAAACTGGATTGTCAGTTGATTTTCCAAGAAGTTCAACAGTAAAGGGGTATTTATAAAAAGTCCATCAGGAACTATTTGGCCGTCCATAAGAGGAAATGTGTTCCAGGCATTCCCAGCATTTAAACCTGAAACNAAAGCTCCAAANGTTATTTGTATAAACAGTAATAATAAAAGAAAGTTGCATTTTTTATTAAGNTTNAAAAANTTATTTGAATAAATTTTTGAAGCNTGCAAGCCTAATGCGGTCCAGTAGACAAGTCCTAATAGAAAAAAAGCAAGAATAAGGTGAANTGCCAATCTATAGTGACTAACATCTGGGACATTAACTANGCCACTTTTTACCATGTACCAACCAGCAAGAGCTTGAATCAATCCTAAACAGAAAATACCTATAAAATTTACTATGTCATTCTTGTGTAATTGTTTGGTGTATAAAAAATATAAAAAAGGAAAAATGAAGTATAATCCCAATAATCTAGCGATCATTCTATGAACATATTCCCAAAAATATATTGTTTTAAAGTCACTTAATGAGAAAGTACTGTTTACCATTTTAAACTCTGGATATTCCTTGTACTTTTCAAATTCTTGTTTCCATTGTTGTTCTGTGAGAGGAGGTATTGATCCTGCAATAGGTTTCCAATCAACCATTGACAGGCCAGACTCAGTTAATCTAGTTATTCCACCAACACCTATCATTATTAGAATTAAAATACACGAGGAGTAGAGCCAGAGATTTACCAGATTATGTTTTTGAGTTTTTAACATTTAAAAAGGGTTGACAAGTGAAAATCTCAAGTATGTTGTTGGAGTTAATTTTTCTTTCCAAGCTTGAAAAGTTTGAGCTTGACCATATGAGTATATAAAAATAGGATCTCCTCCACTCTTTATTGCAAATTTAAGTTCATATCCAGCAGTTTTTATCCAGTCATCACTAAAATCAAAGCTATTTGAAGTTGATGCAATATCTGAAAGGGCTGTTGCGATTAGTTCTCCAGTTGTAAAGCCAAAAAAATTAATTGGAAGGCTTGAAGCAATAGGGATTCTAAGCTCTAAAGTTGAAAAAATGAGTTTGGAGCCTAGCTTGTAGCCGCTCCAACCTCTTGGACTCATATTCTCATTGAAAATTGATCCTAAGCTAGGAAGATATAGGGGGCTATCGCCAGTTAAGCCTACGTAGTCTTGATTTGGGGCGTCACCTTCAAGAGAAACTAATTTTGTTCGTAGATAAAAAGCTCCTAATCCAAACTTCTTATTAGAAAAGCTATCAAAAGTAAATTTTTGAAAGCTAAATTCTCCAAATAATTTCTCATGGGCTAAGTCTAAACTCAACTTTACTCCATATCCATTTTTAGGTAGGTAAAGGTTCCCTTTGTAAGGCCTTTTACTTATATAGCTATAGTTTAATTTTAGAACTCCTTGCTTGCCTCTCTCTGGTATCGGTAATAGTTCTTTATTGGTATCTTGCGCTTTTAGTTCATTGTATCTCTGCTCATAGGTAGTTTTAACCTTATTTTCCAAGTAGTATGGCATTATGAAGCTTCTATTTTGAAAGCTGATAGAAGAACTAAAAGAGTGATTTGAATACATATCGTTACCAAAATTTATGGGTATTTCTATATGTATAGTAGCACCATCAAGATTTTCAACAAGACCCTCTTGAGTATTTGCATATTCTCTGTAAGACAGATTAATGTTTTTATAATAAGTGAATCCCCAAAAAGCTCCCCCGCTAGCATTCAAATAATCAATCATATAGAAAGTTCCTTCAATATCGCTCTCACTTTGATATAAAGATAAATCAAAATTTGATGAGATACTCTTCCAACTATATGCACCAGCAGATAAGTTGATAAGTTGTTTGCCTAATGCATCCATCCAAATACTTTGTACAAATGGAATAGGAATTGGTAGTATGGTTGTCATAAGATTTTTTGGACTATACTTGTAAAATCTGTATTCTTTTGGTTCTATGTTTAGTAAGCTGTCGCTATTGAAATCAGGGAGTTTCAAATCAGGGGATTTTGTCCTCCATAGAGTATAGTCCTCTCTAATATTAAGCTTATTAGTAGATATATTCCTGCTTGGATCAATAGATACAACTCTTGAACTGTCAACATCTGAAAGCGTTAAGGATATAATCGAATTTCCACCAGGAGCTACTTGAATTCCCCAAACTGCACCAAAAGCATCAGTTATTTTATTTATTTCTTTTGACCTAATATCAACTGAAAACAAGTTAGGAGTCGTATTGTCCCTGTGAGAGGTGAAAACAATTGTATTTTTATTTATCCAGATTGGAAGATAGTCAACTTCCTTGGCTGAAGTTTGTCTTTCAATATTATCAAAAGAATTTAAATTAAGAGTATATATATCAAGGTTCCCATTCTCTTTTGACATGGCAAATGCTAGTTTTTTACCTGAAGGAGAGAGGCTTAGAGAAAGAATCTGAACATCTTCATCTTTATGATGATTGGTAATCTTCTTTTTATCTAAAGTTCTAGTATCAACCATAAAAATATTTGAACAACTGTTCGTATGAGAAACGTAGTATAGTTTTTTATCATCTTTATCCCAAATAGGGTAGGAAGCTCTTTCATTATTAGTTATCCAGGTTGATTCTTTTTTAATTAAATCTAGAACTTTAATGTCGAAGATCATCGATCCATTTTTTCCAAATCTATACTTTGAGTAAGCTAGCTTGCTGTTATCTGAAGTCCAGCTCATTGATTGGTGAAATCTACCATGGTCATACTCGACTTTCTTGTATGAGGGGCTTTTTTTCTTTTTAGAGTCTGTAGAATCTTTTTCTTCTACATGCCTGAAAATTTTAAACAAAGAAAATGAGGTGTCATTATTGTTCTGCGATGTATCTTGAGTTGCTACGATGAGAGATTGAAAGTATTGATCCTTGTTATCCTTGCCAATCATCGCAATTTTTAAACTATCAGGTGAAAACTTAAAGCCGCTACCTAAAGAATTTATTGGAAGTTTAGAAGTCACACCTAGATCCTTGTATGATTCTTTTTGCGCCTTGTAGGAGTAGAAGTATGTATTCATCTTTCTTCTCCAATAGTCTTCAAATTGATCTATTGAAAGTCCTATATTTTCTTTGAATGCATCTTCAAAGCTATATAGACCAAGGCCATCTCTATGATTTAATATTTTTACAATAGAAGAGTCACCGTAGTCATTTGCTAGCAGTAAGAGCTTTGAGTATCCATCCATATGAGGATCTCCCATTGACATCATTTTTCCCTTGTAGGCATGAATCTTGTGGTAAAGGTCTCCTCTGTATGGCCTCCATTTTTCAGTCATATATTCAGCCAGACCTTCCACAAACCAGCTAGGAACATCGCTATAGATCATACCAAAGGGCTCAGGTAGCCAGGTGTCTACAGCATTGAAGTATATAAGATGTTGAAGCTCGTGAGCTAGTACCTGATAAAGCCATTTGCCATCTTCAAGCCAAACTGCAGCATCATTCTGATCCACCCATATAAATGTTTGGTTTGTCCATACAGCAAAACCATTTAGTATTTCATCTTCTGATGTAAAAATTATATCCATTATTGGAGTAGACTTAATTCCAGATTGCTTTAATAATGTCGGATAAATTTGCTCAGCATATGATAAACCTTTTTGAGCAATATTTTCTAATCCTTGGTGATAGTGGACTCTGAAGTTTTCTGACTTAATCGTTTTCCAATCAAGTTCTGAGTGAGATCTTCCTGTTAACTGCCATGTAAGATTATGTGCAATAGAAGTAGATAGTATCAATAGTAATAACAATAATTTTTTCATGCTATAATTTAAGTATTGGAGCTCATTATAGGTTATGGTTTTTGAACTATATCTAAAGGTCACAATATCATAGACCTCTAGAGACTAAATAAAACAGATTTTATAATAAACTATTAAAATCTTTAAAAGTATAAAATGTGTTGTTTGATGAGATTTTTTTTGTATCAATCAGCTTAAGTCCCTCACCTCCAAATAGAACTTTTAAATTAATGGAATTAAAAAAAGAAATGATATTATCTATTTGTGAAATTGTTTTACGCAAGTTTTTTACAGTAACTGAATTACAGCATTGCCTATTACATAGGTAAAATACTGCCAAATCAATATTTTTAGTTTCAATGAAATCTTTTAAATTTCCAAGCTTGGCCTGAGACCCAGTATTGTAAACATTGTAACCTTTTTCTCTAAGTATAACTTCAGACATTACTACCCCTAAGTCAGGAATATTATCTTCAAAATTTACACAAAGTGCATTTTTAATGTTATCTTTACTATTTGGTTTATTATCACAAAATTTTTCAATAGATCTGGTAATACTTTTTCTAGAAATATACTCTTCTGTATTAGAAATTTTTTCAGATTTAACTAACTCTTCTATTATGTCGTTTGAAGGCTCAACCACACTATCAAAGATATCAGCAATTTCAATGCCACTCATATAGATATAATTTATGGTTTTGCTAGCTGAAAGAGTATCGCTACTTGCATATTGTTTAGCCAGAATTTTTGATAACTCAAAAAAGTTTAAATTTTCTACTGAGGAATGTATTTTTTCAAAAGTTTTACTACTAAGGTCAAAATTTATAATTTTCTTCTTGAATTTGCTTTTGATTATAAAATTTCTAAGGTCATGCATGGTGAATTGTCTGTGACCACCAGCTGTTTTTTCACAAGATAAAATACCTCTGTCGGTCCACCTGCGGACTGTTGACTCATTGCAGTTAAAAATTGATGCAACCTGATTAGAATTAAAGTTATTCACGTTATAATTTAATATAAACGTGCAATACGTGCAAATAAATATTGCATTTAATTAAAAAAAATCTTTAAAATACTTAACGCGCAGAACGTGCAAAATAATTTAAGATAGATTTGCTCTTTTAGTTTCTCCTTCTTGTGCATTTTTATCTTCTTCGTGGGAGCTCTTAATAATCCATCCTCCTTTACTTAGGAGCTCCTACATAACTTAGGGGTTTTTATGAACATTGTATTAATTGGAGCTACAGGTGGAATTGGGTCAGAGGTTTTAAAACAACTATCTGAAGAAAATAATTTTTTTATTGGATCTAATAAATCTGATCTTGAAAATTATTATGAGATGCATAGCTGTTATGGAGCACATTTAGATGTCATGGAAATTGAAAATTTTAATGATTTTTTTGAAGA
>NHIV01000077.1 GCA_002170735.1 bacterium TMED198
TCCTAATGGATATGGTTTTTTTGCAGATCGCGGTCAATATGTTTCTGATAATTCACTTTTTAATTTAAAAAATGAAGAAGAACTAGTTATTTTTAAAGTCCCAACATATTCTAGGCCAAAAATTAAAAATGCAAGTGGACCATATTCATCCAATGGAAAGAACGTAGACATTGTTGACTGTATTATCGGAAGTGAGGGAATATATGGTATGATTACCAGATGTAAGCTTAAGGCTAAAGTTAAGCCCAAGGGCTACCTTGATCTTTTTTTATGTCTCAACTCTGAAGAGGAAGCCCTTGATTTCTATAATAAGTTAAGTGAATATTTAGATGGCAATTTCAGCTTGCTCACTGCTCTTGAATACTTTGGCTATAACTGTCAAAAGTACATGAAACATAAAAATCATTTTTTTAAACGTAAGAACCAAGTAGGAATATACATGCAGACTCCAATTGATAATAGCTTTGATGAAACATGCCTAGAATGGATTAAAGCTATAGATAGTTTTAAGATGGATCTAGATGATAGCTCAATCTTTGTTTTAAACGATAAAAGACAGTGGAAGTTATTTTTTGAGGCTCGACATTCAATGCCTGTGAAAGCGCTTGAACAAAGTAAGGATCTTAAGAGTGAAGGGATTATTACAGACACAATAGTTCCGCCCAATAATTTCTCAAAGTTTCTGAAAAATGTTCACAAAATAATTTCTAAATCAAAAATTGAATACCTCCTGTTTGGCCACTTAGGAGACTGTCACCTTCACTTTCATTTGATCCCAAGCAGTGAGCAGGAAACTAGAGGAAAAGATGTTTACAATGAAATTGTAAAGCTATCTTCTTCTCTTGGAGGCGTTTATTCTGCTGAGCATGGAACAGGTAAGAGAAAAAGAAACGATTTTATTGAGTGCTATGGAAAGTCAGCTCTGCAAGAAGTCCTTGAGTCTAAACTTTCTGTTGATTGCTATAGCTTAGTTAACACGGGCAATGTTATTAAAAATGACAAATAATTATTTAATTATACATATCAATGCCGCACCACTTCTTTGTATATGAGGAGTTTCAACAAACCCTATACATTTACCAGAATAACCAGGCTTATCATATATTTTCCCCATTTATTATTTTTCGCCTCTTAATTATTATTAATTTTTCTTTTTAAAAATCATCGCCTTTTCAAACCTATTTTCATTTTTATTTATCATTCTAATAATATTGCTCCTATGAGTAAAAATGATAAGAAGAGATAGAAATATATAAAGTAAAAACCCTTCTTTTTGATTTATAAAAACCATCAATGGTAGAGAGCATCCAGCTAGCATTGTAGCAAGACCAACATAACCTGATAACACTATAGTAGCGATCCAAACAATAAGTGCTAAAGGTATAGACTGAGGATAAAGAACTAATAATGCACCAACTAATGTTGCAGCTCCCTTTCCACCTCTAAAGTTATAAAAAATTGGATATACATGGCCTAAAACAGCTGCAATTCCACATAATATTATTTGATTGGTTGATGCCACAGTGAACAATGAACTAACATATTGAGCAGAAACAAAGCCCTTTAAAATATCAATTAAAAAGACACCAAAAGCAAATTTAAAGCCCATAACTCTAAGTGCATTGGTAGCACCAGCATTTCCACTACCCTTTTTACGTATATCAGTTGAAGAAAGAGTTCCCATAACCATGCTCCCAGAAATAGAGCCTAATAAATAGCTTAAAACAATTGTAATTATAGGGTATAAATAATCAGATGGCAATCGATCTATTCCTCAACTTCCTGAATCCCAACCAAAAGAGAACCAGGACCTGCATGAACCCCTAGAGCACATCCAAGTTTTTCAATATTGCAGAAATCTAGATAAACAAAATATTGTTTTAGTTGTTCTGAAAGTGTATTTGCTTTTTCTAAGCAATTAGAGTGAGAAATTATTATTCTATATTTTTTTTGCTTATCAAATTTTTTTATAATGAACTTATAAATTTTTTGTTCAATGTTTTTAGATCCCCAAAGTACTCCAGCAGGCTTAACTTTACCTATGTTATTCATAGTAAGAACTAATTTAAAATTAAATAATCTAGATACAGTACCAAGTATTGAGGGCACCCGGCCACCCTTAATAGAATAACTTATATCATTAATAGCTAAAAATATAGATGTCCTAGACTTAGCATGTTCTATTTTATTAAGTATTTGAACTTTATCTAAACCTTTATCAACCAACTCTGAGGCATACATTGCTATTAATCCCTGACCAGCAGATGCACTATGTGTATCAACAACACTTATATCTGACTTTTTAAAATTTTTTGCAGCTGTTTCAGCCGATTGAAATGTACCACTTACAATCTTAGGAAGATGAAGAGAAATAATTGATTCATAATAACTACTCAAAAAATCATATGTTCTTTTAAATTCTCCAGGTGAGGGCTGAGAAGTTTTAGGATGATCTGAATTAACCTGTAATTCATTATAAAAATTATCAGTAGATTGAGATATTTTATCAAGATGATTCACTTCACCAAAATTATATTTCAATGGAACAACATTAATGTCGGGATAATTATTACTTGAAAAATCAGCTGAAGAATCTGTAACAATAGCTATTTTTTTATCAGATGATTTTAATTTTGAAATATAATATTGCTTCTTCATGTCATCAATCTTGTGGCCAGTTACTGTCCCAAACAACATACAAGTAGAAAAAACATCAGTTGGATTATTAGAATGAATATGAATTTTAGCTTTATGATTTGATCCAGCCAAAACTAGGCTATCAGCGCCTGAAGCAATTAGCTTTGTTTTCAACTTATTTATATCAATATCTTGCCCATGAACCAAGCATTCAGTACAATATTTATACTTGATAGATTCAAGATCAGAAAATTCATGACTATCATGAGAACTAGTTTCAATGATTAACGGCTTAAAGTCTTTAATATCTTTTAATGAACCACTTCTAACAAACTCATATATACCATCAAGAAGATCTACAAATCCTTGTGCACCAGCATCAACAACACCTGACTGTTTAAGTACTGGTAATAAGTTGGGAGTATTCTCAAGAGAGATTTGGGTTTTTGAAAGAGCTTCTTTAAACAATAGCTCAAAATCACTTACTCCCCTATCAATACAAACCTCAAGTGCCTCTGAGAAGTCATTAATAACTGTTAAAATAGTGCCCTCTTTTGGTTCCGACAAAGCATCTCTTGAAAGACTAGAAGCGGTTGAAACGGCTTTTGAAAAATCAACCGTAGTCATTTTGTTTATTCCCTTGGAACCATCTGAAAGACCTTGAAAAAACTGGGCCATTATTGCCCCAGAGTTTCCTCTCGCTCCATCCAAAGCAGAATCTGCAATTTTTTCAAGATAATCATCAATTCTATCAGGAGTATTTTCTATTTCACCATCAAGAATTGCATGCAAAGTAAAAGCTAGGTTTGTCCCCGTATCTGCATCAGCTACGGGGAAAACATTAATTTTATTTAGATATTCCTTTCTTGATAAAACATTATGAATACCCGCATTAATGGCCCTTTGGAGTCTATCAGAATCTAAATATGTTATTTTTGGCATTATTAATTATACTTTTCTATCATATAAATGTTACATATTATTTTCTTCTTTTCAAAATTAGTTTTTGTTAGAAAAATAATTTAAAAATTGTATTGTTTTCAATCCATCAAACCATCTATTTAGTTGATGAATATATTGCTCTTGAGTTGTAACATTAGTTTTAATTTTAATTAAGTATTCATCATAATTCTCATTTTCGAAAAAATTTAAAATTTTATTTGAGATAGCTCTCAGCTTTTTGGATGTTTCTTCAATTGAATCATACCAACTCATATGCAAAATAGATAAAACACTTTTCAAATAATCATATGATTTTTTAGAGTAATATAAATCTTTAATATCTAGGCCACTGAGCAGCTGATTAACTCTAAAGCCCGTTCCTAGATGAACTCTTAACTCATTTCTTGAAGATGGAAAAACAATTTCTTTTTTAATATGCATAATTTTTCGATACTTTGAAAGTGCCTGCAAGAAATAGAAATCCTCTGTAGCCTTTATAGCAGGCATTCCTCCAACTGCTATATATGCTTCAAGAGTACATCCCATACATGAACCAATAGAAACGTAACCATATATAGATCCAGCATCTTTAATGGACTTAGCAGTATCTTTCAAATATTTTTCATACTCAACTATATACTTATTTATTAATTGATCACTGCTCTTTTGATGCTTAAAGCCAACTAAAAATGCTGAACAGTTAGTTTTAGCATAAAAGTTATTTATCTCAGTTAAATAGCTTGGATCTAAAACTACATCCGCATCAGTAAAGCATATTAAGCTATCTTCGAATAAATATGAAATAAATTTATCAACTCCAAGCTTTCTAGAAAACCCTACTCCAGATTTTTTTTTTGACAACGCGTACTGACCTGAAAATGCATCAATATAGTATATATTCATTCTACTTCCATAATCTGTTATTATATTAATAGTCTTATAGTTGTCATTGACAATTTTTTCATCAGCGTCCACTGAGTTATTAACAACTATAATCACAGCCATTTCATTAAGGAGGTTTATATTTTGCAATAAAATACTATCTAACAAATTTGAGATTATATGTGATTCGGAATAACATGGAACAACCATGCAAAATTTAAACTTTTTTTGAGGCTTAGGATGGATACTCCAATTGCCAACAGCTGATAGTTTATTATTATATTTTTCTATTTTCAATTTCACTAAAAAAATTGTCTATAATTTCAACACTTGACTGAAAAAAGTTTTTTTCAATCCAATTAATTTTAATTTTATTTTTTTCCATATACCTAAAAAAAGTCATTTGTTTTTTTGAATATTGATGAATTGCAGTTTGCAATTTTTCTAACATATCATCAAATGAAATTTCACCTTTCAAATATAAGCTGACATATCTATACTCAAGACCTAGCTCAAATAGTCTATCATAACCAATTGTATTTAGCAATGACTCTACTTCATCTATAAGACCTAACTCTAATCTACTATTTAACCTTAAATTTATTCTATCTTTTATTGAATCTCGTGTGTGCTTCAAACCAATAACAAGGTAGTTATCAATATATTCTTGATTATGTACTATATCAGGATTTTGGTAATTATAAATTTCAATTAATCTTATAAGTCTTCTTTTTGTTTGAATTTCATCATATGAAAAATCTCTATTTGGATAGTAATCTTTTAGAATATTAAAAAGTTCATTATTTGATTTATTTTTTAATTCATTTCTTATAATTTCATTTGGAGGTATTGAGCTAAAAGTATAGTTGCATAAAATAGACTTTATATAGAATCCAGTTCCACCGCAAACAATTGGAACTTTTTTATTTCTTATAATATTCTTATAGATTTGTTTGAAATCATTTTGAAATTCAAAAACACTATATTTATTTTGCGGAGAAATAATATCAATTAAGTGATAATTTATACTTTTATTTTCTAAATTGTACTCATGTAAATCTTTTCCTGTGCCAATATCTAGACCTCGATATACCTGCCTAGAATCTGCAGAAATTATTTCGGAATCATACCTATCTGCCAATTTAACAGCTAAATTAGTTTTACCTGATGCAGTTGGTCCAATAATAACAATCAATAAATTCAAAATCTTTTATTACCAATATTTATTATATATATATTATGGGTGTGAAAATGAATTAAAAATTTATGGAATATCTTAATACTATAATATTATTATTTGGTCTTGTTTCTGTTGTATTAATGCAAAAAAAGGCAAACAGCAAAGAAGAGATGCAACGCAAAGCAAGTAGCAGGCAAGAGAATCAATCTATTCTTTTACTTCAACAACAAATAGGGGACTTAACAAAGCAACTGCATGGCAAGATAGATCAGTCGTCAAGACACTCTGATAAAATGCTTCAAGATCAATTTAAAGAAACATCAAGAATTTCAAAAGATATGATAGAAAAACTTCTGAAACTTGAAGAGACTAATAAGCAGGTAGTAGGTTTTACAGATCAACTAAGCAACTTAGAAAAAATCTTAACTAATTCAAAAGCTAGAGGCAATTTAGGAGAGGCAAATTTAGAACTTATTCTAGGTAATATTTTACCTCCTCAAAACTACGAAACTCAGTTTCAATTTAAATCAGGAGAAGTTGTTGATGCAGTAATTAAAATAAAAGAAAAACTTCTGCCGATAGATGCAAAATTTTCTTTAGAAAATTATAGAAGAGTTCTAGCTGAAGAAAATAAAGATAAAAAAATTGAGTTTGAGAAGGAATTTAAAAAGGATCTTAAAAAGAGAATTGATGAAACATCCAAATATATCAAACCCGAAGAAAATACTCTAGAATTTGCCTTTATGTTTATTCCAGCTGAAGGTATTTACTATGACCTTCTAATTAATAAAGTTGGATCTGTTAAGGTTAACACAAGAAACTTAATTGATTATGCTTTTAATGAAAAGAAAATTATTATTGTATCTCCTACTACCTTTGCAGCTTATCTTCAAACTGTGCTACAAGGTCTAAGGGCATTACAAATAGAAGAATCAGCAAAGGAAATTAGAAAGAACGTTCAAAAGCTAAACAATCACCTAGCAAGCTATAAATCACATCATGAAAGAATTGGCAATCAATTAGGAACTGTCGTTAATACTTATAATCAAAGTAATAAAGAGTTTAAAAAAATAGATAAAGACGTTTTAAAAATTTCTGGAAAAGGTGGCAATCTTGAGCTTGAAGATATTGAAAAACCCAAACTAGATACCGATTAAATTTTCTTAGTTAATAATTGTCTGTGCATTATATGCAGAATACATCAAATTAACGCATTCTTTAAGATGCGCATAAGTATACTGATCATATTGCTCTGTTTCTAGCAAAGACTTAATTTTTAGATATAATCTATTTATGTGATGTCTTGACAGTGACTGAGCATCATGTGAGAATGATTTATTTTTATTGATTAGAATAGTTATTAATGCTTCAACATGATTTTTTTGCAAATTTCTTCTAAAACTATTAATGTTTTTTCCTGATGATAGCTCTTGCCATATAGCTAAATTTATCTCATTAAATAGTTCTACCATTGTAAACTTATCTTCCCCACTCTTAACTCTAAGCTCATTATCTTGAACTCTCAATAAAATTCTTGGATCTAAAATTCTATACAACGCCCCACTTTGTATATAATTAATTACATTGTGTAATGGATAATCAAGCCTACTCATTCTCCATACTGATCCCCTGAAATCTGGTAACCTTTCTGGGGCAAGTTTATTCAAAAGTTCAGGATCAAATTGAAAAGCTTCCTTTGAAAATATATTTTTTGAAATAAATCTTAGAGCCTTTCTTTGATCTTCAGCATCTACGGGTTTAAAAGGGTTTAATGTTTCAGAGTCTCCAATATGGTGCCTACTATGATACACTCCACCTATAAACTTAGATGTATTTCTTGCAGCACTATAATACTCCCTTATACCTTGCCCAAATACTCTTCTAAGTTTGTTATATTTTCCCCCATCAATACTATATTTTTCAATTATTTTATCCCATAGGCTATGAACTAACTTAATTTGATTGTCATAGTATGCAACAGGATCGGAACTAAGATCCCAAATATTACTATGTGGATCAATTCCTCTAGTTGAAAGTCCATAAGTATCTTCATCCGTTGCATACTTTAATAATGGATTAGTAGACTGACTGGCAATTAGATTTAATGACTTAGATTCATCCTTGTTATCAAAATTTGAATAACCATACATTATAACCCAATCATCATACACACCTGGAGTAGTTTGAAAAAATACTTTTCCATTAAACATATTAACAGGGTGATAGTCCATAACAGATCCACTTATACCATTTTTATATGTAAACTCAGGATTACTCAACTGACTTACAGTATATATTGAACTAGCCTTAAAATTATGTCTCAATCCCAAGGTATGACCTACTTCATGAAGAACCAAATCGACTAATCCTGCATGAACGTACTCCTTTAAACTAGTTTTTGATGAACCATCAATTAAGTTGCTGCCTGAAAGAAGATTCCATCCAAGAACCATTTGATGCGCTAGATGACTTTGATAGCTGCATTGATCTAGAGAATGATCATGAAAATCATGTGAATCCCAATTTTCAATACTATCTTCTTCTTTTATAAAATCTGAAAAAGTTTGTTCTGTTGATGGTATAACAAACTCTTCAAACTCATTAAAAAAGGAACGAATAAAATCTGCACTGATTCTAATATCAGCATCGAATAATTCGCCAGTGTAAGGATTGGCTCTTGAAGGACCAACTGCATATCCAGATCCTGGCTGAAATATCCATCTAATAGTATTATATCTTACATCTGCCGGATCCCAATTAGCATCATCAGGCATTTGCTTAACAACTATTGCATTTGATATTCCCGCCTTTTCAAAGGCGCTATTCCAAGCAAGTATACCTTCCCTAACTGCAGGCCTTAAATCTTCAGGAACTGTATTCTCAATCCAATATACTATGGGCTTTATTGGATCAGAAACTCTACGATTTGGGTTCTTTTTTCTAAGATCCCACCTATTTATATATCTAGTGTATGCATCTTCTTCATAAATATTTGAATAGTCCTGATGCATTGTTAAAAAATAACCCAACCTATCATCAGCTAACCTTGGCCTATAATCAGTGTTTACAATCTTTGAAAAGCTGATATGATATTTAATTGACAAACTTCTTGAATCGGGGAGTGTATAGACATATTGAGGGTTTTTTGAAGTAAAATGAAGCTCAACTTCTGCTTCTGTATTATTTGGAAAACTTTTTATAGTAGTAAAAAAACTATTGTCTTTTTGGAATCTAAACTTACCATTACTTCTTTCAGATAAATTTTCAATATCCCTTATATATATATCTTTCAAATCTATTAGTATTGACTTCGTTGCATGATGAGGGTTGCTGTTGATTTTTGAAGTGGAAACAATTGAATTACTTACATGGTTATCAATTGCTTTTTGGAAAGCTGAATCTAAATTGGATCTAAACTTAACATTTTTTCTTATAAAATGAACTTTTCCTCCAATCTGTTTAAAAATAAAAACATACTCATCAAGCATTGAACTACCATCAAAGTTGTATGCATCACCAGATTCTCTTGTATAACTTGCTAAATACTCATTATTAAATTGATCAGGTTTAATTTCAAGGAGAGCATGTTTTTTATTTTCATTTATATATATATTAAATAGGCCCTCAACTTTATTGTATCCCTTTACTGTATTAATAAATGACTTTTTCTTTAGTTTATCATTTGATTGAGATTTTTTTTGAGATTTTTTTTGAGATTTTAGAAAGTCAATATTGAGTGATTGATATGCATCTGCACTTAATATTGAATCATGGCTAAAAATTAATANCGCTACAAAATAAAAAAGTGTTTTTTTCATTTCACCTAAATATAACAACTATGTACATGATGAAAAAAGTACAATAATTTAAATATTNACAAGAAATGTTNTTGATTTAATTTGAAAATATTAATTGATCCCTTTCTGGACCAACNGATGTAATTGAAATAGGGGTATTTAAAAANTNTGAAATAAATGTTAAATAATNGGATGCATTTGNNGGCAATTCATTAAAAGTTCTAATTTGTGAAGTATCTTCATTCCANCCAGCAAAAATCTTATATACTGGCTCAACCTCATTAAGTACATGTAAAACTCTGGAAAGATGTCTTATTTCTTTATTTTTATATTTGTAGCCTACACAAAGCTTAATCTCTTTAAAATGATCAAGTATATCAAGCTTGGTTAATACTATATCTGTAATACCATTTGTTAAAATTGAATAATTCGCAGCGACTAAGTCAAACCATCCACATCTTCTTGGCCTTCCGGTTGTAGCTCCATACTCTTTTCCTAAATCTCTAATTTTTTTACCAACGGTATTCTCAAGTTCCGTTGGGAAGGGACCCTCACCAACTCTGGTAAGATATGCCTTGAAAATTCCATATACTTTATCTACTTTAGTTAAAGGAAGACCCAAACCAGTTGAAATCCCTCCTGTGGTAGGGTTTGATGAAGTTACATATGGGTATGTTCCATGATCAATATCAAGTAGACTGCCCTGAGCACCTTCAATTAAAATATTTTCATTATCAAAAATATTTTTTTGAATAATTGTAAAAACATCAGAAACATAGTTTGAAACAGACT
Organism: bacterium TMED198; assembly: GCA_002170735.1. Lineage (GTDB taxonomy): Bacteria > Fidelibacterota > Marinisomatia > SCGC-AAA003-L08 > D37C17 > TMED198. The sequence continues at coordinate 10,231 of NHIV01000077.1, forward strand.
TTGAAGCAAATAAAAAATCTTTAATTTGATCTTTTATATTTAATAAAAAATGTGGTGATACTTCGCCTAATTCTCTTGCAATCCTTAATCTACCTTCAACTTTTTCTTTGAGTTTTTGCATATCAAGTAGATCGTGAGCTCGGATTCCAATTCTATTATATTTATCAACGTAAGTTGGGCCAATACCTCTCAAGGTAGTTCCTATTTTATTTTTATTCCTATCTTCATTTGTAGCATCAATAGCCTTATGTATTGGAGTAACTATATGGGCATTCATTGAAATAAGGATATTATTATCTACATTAACATTCAGTTTTTTCAATGATTTAACCTCAGAAACAATTTCTATTGGATCTATGACCATACCATTACCTAAAATAGCTGTACCTTTATCTTGAAGAATACCAGATGGAATTTGATGAAGCACAATTTTCTTTCCCTTGAAATAAACAGTATGCCCAGCGTTTGCTCCACCTTGAAATCGACAGGTTAGTCTTGAGTTTTTACTTAAATAGTCAACTATTTTGCCTTTTCCTTCATCTCCCCACTGACCCCCAACAACTGCCATAATTGACATAACTACTACTCCTCTTTCTGCTTTTCAGACTGTTTAGATTCAAAGAAGTACAGAACAGGGCTGGCAACGAACAAAGATGAATATGTTCCTACAAGCACACCAACAATTAATGAAAAGCTAAACAATTTAATTGAATCTCCACCCAAGAAATACAATGAGAGCAATACAAGTAAAGTTGTAAGTGAAGTAATAATAGTTCTGCTAAGTGTTTTGTTAAGAGAAAAGTTTATTATATCAAATAAAGGGTTTTTCTTCTTATATAATAAAATATTTTCTCTTATTCTATCAAAAACAACTATTGTATCATTTAAAGAATATCCTACTATTGTCAATAAAGCGGCTATAACGTGTAGACTGATTTCATAATTAAACAATAGTAAAATACTAAGTACTGCCAATACATCATGAAGTAATGCTGCAATACTGCCAATTGAGTAGTAAAAATCAAATCTAAAACCTATATATAAAAGGATTAAAACTAAAGCTAATACAACTGCATAGAATGCATCTGATTGAAGTTCCTTTCCAACCTTTGGACCAATTAAATCAATTCTATTTATTTTAAAAGGTTTATCTTTAAAAGACTTAGATAGTATTTCTTGGAATTCATTGTTTGTACCTGAAAATTTACTCTTCATTAATACTTCCGAATCCTTTCCAAACTGAATTATACTTAGATCTCTAAGTATGCTGTTATCAGTTAATTTATTTTTAATTTTTTCTATTTCAATTTTTTCTTGAAATTCAATTTGAGCTTCAATTCCACCAGTGAAATCAATTGAAACAATAGCATTATTTGTTGTTAATAATTTTACCAAACCTGTTATAATTATAACAATTGAAATACAAAAAGCTATAATCCGCTTGGATAAAAAATTAATCTGATTTTTACTTGGCTTCATCAATTAAATACTAACTTTGTTTTTGGTGAATGTTAAAAAAACTGTTTTTGTTATAAATACAGCACAAAACATGGAACATATAATTCCAATAGCAAGGGTTATAGCAAACCCCTTTATAGGGCCAGAACCAATATTTGCCAAAACAAAGGCTGCAATTAGCGTAGTTACATTTGCATCCAATATAGTTAGAAATGCGCTTTCATAGCCAGATAGAATGGCTGTACCTGCTGACTTCCCTGTTTTAAGCTCCTCTTTTATTCTCTCAAAAATTATTACGTTTGCATCAATTGACATTCCAATGGTTAGTATTAGACCTGCTATACCTGGTAAAGTTAATGTTGTACCCAAAGTAGATAGAACAGATAAAATTAGCAATACATTTAAGATCAAGGCAAAATTAGCGACTAAACCTGCCCCCTTATAGTACAGAAGCATAAATATAATTACTATAATAAACCCAATTAGCATAGCATTTTTACTAGCGTGTATTGTTCGATCGCCAAGGCTTGGACCAACTGTACTTTCCATTATTATATTAACAGGAGCAGGCAATTCTCCCGCTTTTAGAACTGTTGCAATATCTTTTGCCTCATTTGCATCATCAAGACCTGTTATCTGAGTGTCTCCACCTGAAATTTTGGTCTGTATTGATGGTGCCATAAAAACTTTATTATCTAATATTATTGCAACTTGTTTGCCAATTTTTGATCCTGTGAACTTGCTCCATCTTGTTCTTGCATTGGATGTCATAGAAAGATTTACAACCCACTGACCAACATTATTCCCACCTGATTGCCCAATATTAGCACTTGGGTCTACTATATCCCCACTAGAAATTACAGGACTCTTAGCTATATAATACAGAGCTCTATATTTAAGCCCATCTTCAATGCTTGACTTCGCTTTGCTTGACCATACAAATCGGCCGCTAGTAGGAATAACTTTTTTAACATCCTCAAGTGATAAGATATAATCAATTTTTTCTACCTCCGATTCATATACATTTGCAATTGAACCAAATAAATTATAGACTGGCTTAAAGAACCCAGAAAATGGATTAGATTTTAAAACTTCATTGTTCGTCTCAGATGCAATTATCTTAGAATCAATACTTAAATCTTCAATGGTAAACTCATCGTTCTCTTCTAAATCATCATTAATTGAGTTAACATTAGTTGTCCTATTTGCATCAGATGAAGAGCTTGCTAATTGGGGTTTGTCGATTAAAACTTTGTCAATTATTTGACTCACTTTCAGAATTTGATCCTCTAATACTAGCGCAAACTCAAGTGAGGCTGTTTTTTGAATTAAGTTCCTAGCCCTAGTAGGGTCATCAACTCCAGCTAATTCAAGAATAATTCTTTTTTTCCCTGATTTTTGTATGTTGGGCTCATTTACCCCAAAGCCATCAACTCGGTTTCTTAAAATTTCTACAACACTTTCTCTTGCCTTTGAAGATTCATTTTCAAGAAATATAATTACATCTTGATTTGTTCTGCCAGAGTGAACCCTCCTGCTATAAAATTTATACAGTTGTATATTTTCTGCATCAGATACTAATAATAATTCATCAAGAAAATCTGATTGATTTTCAAAGGCATTATTTGATGCAGTTTTAATAGCCTCTAAATACTTAGGACTAGGCTTGTTAGCTATATTCTCAATCAATTGCTCTTGATCCAACTCAAGCATCACATACATTCCGCCCTGTAAATCAAGACCTAGTTTTATATAGTTTTGATCTCCATTATAGTTATTATCTGAGTATTGAGAATATGTAGGATAAACAAAATAAAATGAAGCAATCAAAACAAAGAAGATTAGGAACCATCGAAATGTTAAGTTTTTAAGCATTAATATATTGAAAAGTTAAATTAAAATTACTAGGAACCAAGTAATTTATAACTTCCTTAATATATATTTATAACTAAAAGTTGTTTTAATTTATTTTCTTTAATACAATTAAATTACTACGTAAAATATTTTGCTTATTAGAAAACAATCATTTGAATCATGAAGCTTTATAACACCAAGATAATTGCTATTTGCAATCAAAAAGGAGGAGTTGGAAAAACTACCTCAGCTGTCAATATAGCATCCTATTTAGCAGTAGCTGAAATTCCTACATTACTAATAGATATGGATCCTCAATCTAATGCTACTACTGGAAGTGGAGTTGAAATTGGAAGTTACAAACATTCTGTTTATGATGTTATAATAGGAAAAAAGAAAATTATAGATTCAATACAAAAAACTGATTTAGAATTCTTTGATATTTTGCCTTCAAGTCCAAAACTAGTAGGTGCAGAGATCGAGCTAGTTAGGATGCATCTTAGAGAATATATGTTAAAAGATGCTATTGAAACTCTAAAAGGAAAATATAAATATATAATAATTGATAGCCCTCCATCTTTAGGGCTTTTAACAATAAATGTTTTATCAGCAGCCAACTCCATTATTATACCTATTCAGTGTGAATATTATGCTTTAGAAGGGCTATCTCAGCTTCTTAATACAATTAGACTCGTTCAAAAAAGACTAAATAAACTACTGGAAATTGAAGGGGTGCTCATTACTATGTATGATAATCGACTAAACCTGTCAAAGCAGGTTGTTGAAGAGGTTAAAGAATATTTTGGCGATAAACTATACAAGTCTTACATTAAAAGAAATGTAAGATTAGGAGAGGCACCTAGCCATGGAAAGCCAATACTATTGTATGACGCCTCTTCTACTGGTGCACAAAATTACATGAATCTAGTTTCAGAAATTCTTTTATCAAATGAGTAAACGGCTTGGAAAAGGTCTAGAGGCATTAATTTCATCTTATCAAACTGATGATGAAAGTTATGTTGATGGCTTAGTGCCAATTAGTATGATTGAGCCTAATGCTGAGCAGCCAAGACAATCGTTTGAAACTGAAAATATGAATGCCTTGATTGAATCAATTAAAATCAATGGAGTTCTCCAACCTATTTCAATTAGAAAAATAAAGAAAAACAAGTACCAAATTATTGCTGGTGAAAGAAGATTTAGAGCTGCAAAGTTTTTAAATTTAAAAACTATCCCTGCATACATTTTATCAGTAAATGACAAGTCTCATTTGATGGAGCTAGCCCTTATTGAAAATTTGCAAAGAGTCGAACTTAATGCAATTGAAGAGGCTGAGGCATTTGCAGTACTACATAGCAAGCACAATCTATCTCACAAAGAAATTGGTGAAAAACTAGGTAAGAGCAGATCTTATATATCAAATAGCATTCGACTGCTGCGACTTCCAGATCCAATAAAAAATGACCTAATAAAAAATAATGATTCTTTCACCCCAGGCCACGCAAGAGCATTATTAGGAATTCTAAAAAATAAAAAAATAAAAAATAAATCAATTGCAATATTAGATGCATGGAATACAGTGGTAAGTAGCAATCTAAGTGTTAGAAAAACTGAGCAATATATTGGAACATTTAGCGATTCAAAGAATAAAATATTAGTTGATAAAAAACAAAAGTCAGAATTTTTACTAATTGAGAATGAAATAAAAAATATCTTGAATACTAAAGTACAAATTAAGTCAAAAATTAAAGGCGGGCAGATAATTATATCATTTGAATCAAAAAATCAATTAAAAAAGTTGTTAAGGCAAATAAAAAATAAATAGTATTTGTTATCAACATTTAAAATAACATAACTTGATAATATCTAAACTTTGAAGAAAAAAATTTATACAATATTCATGGCCTCAGAAAGCAATGAATACAATAGATCCTTTAGAGTTTCCAGTATCGCTATATGGTTTTTAGTGCTTTTTGAAATTTTTTTAATAGTTTTATCAGCGATTACTATTAAAAATGCTTTTGATAAGGATTCTATGCTCTATGAAATTATCAATTTAAGATCATACAAAAATCATATGACTGGAATTGCAAATGATGTTGGCGCGCTCGCAATTTTAGACAGTCTGAAGTACAATGACAAATTTTTAATTAATTATTTTGAAGAAAATAAAAAAATATATCCAAAAGTTGCTCCAGTTAGTGGATATGTGAGCCAAGGTCTTATACTTGATGACATAGAAAAAAAACACTTTGGTATTGATGTGGTGGCATCAAAAAAAGAAAAAGTCTTATCTGCCGCTGAAGGTATGGTAGTTTTTAATGGGATAGACTCTGAGCTTGGCAAGGTTCTTGTTATATCACATCCAAATGATTTCTATACATTGTACGGACATTTGGATACGATATTTGTTGATAACAGGGAAATTATAAATGCAAATAGTGTTATAGCTTTAGTTGGCACAACCGGTGTAACTAGCGGACCTCATTTACATTTTGAAATTTGGAAAGGCAATGAATTAATAGATCCACGTGACGTAATAGAAGAATATCGGAGAAAAGATGTTTCAATCAGAAAACAATAAAGGTAATAAGATGAGCTCAATTTTGGGCCCAGAAATTGAAATCAAAGGTGATGTTAAAGCTAAAGGTAGTTTATTGATTTATGGTAAAGTACTTGGTAATATTATATCATCTGGTACAGTTAGCACTGCAAATGGCTCATACATAAAAGGCAACATTGAATCAAATGAAGCTAATCTTAGTGGCCACATTGAAGGTGATGTTGAGGTTAAGAAAAAACTCATCCTTGGCAACAAGAGCCATCTATCAGGTAATTTAAAAGCATCAATTCTAACCATTGAAGAAGGTGCTAAGTTTGATGGAATGTGCAATATGGCCAAAGTAGAGTCAATTGGATCTACTTCAAAAGCTGAAAAATAATAAATATAGATTTCTGGCAGTTTCTTATTCAATGGTTGGGTCCATCCTATTTTTTGGATTCATAGGCTACTCTATTGATAATAAATTTGGCTCAAACTATAAAATATATTTTTTTATTTT
>NHIV01000078.1 GCA_002170735.1 bacterium TMED198
TTTTCTAGAATTTGACATCAAAGACCTTAGAATACCGCTTTCTTCGCTGGAAGATTGAGACGACCTTATAAGGTCCCACCTTGAAAACTCTTCAGAGCTAAACTCCGATGAGCTACTTGCTGCCTGCCCCCATCCAAAGCTTACTTCATCCCTTATTATACCAACATCTTTAGCTAAATACATTTTGTGCTGTTGGATATATTTGATTCCAGGGCCTAAAAGCGTCATTTTGACCGTTTTCTTTACCAGAAAAATATCACTGTAAGTCACGGGACTGCCTTCATCGCCAGGTAAGGCATCTTGCTGGATAGAGGGGACGTCTAGCGATTCTATGTGCTCTACTTCATATATTTCTTCTACTTCATAAATACCAACATCAGTTGTGTCGTTTTTGATACTATACACGTACTCACCATCTCTTATCATGCCGTTACTACTATAGATGAAAGTTTCATCAGAAGGTAAATCTTGAACCCAAAAACCATCATCTGATGTTCCTTGCTCATTATCCGAGCCAACTATATCAAGGTAAGCGCTGTAATACCCATCCGGTAAAAAATAAGCAGGATGAACTAGCTTCACAACCTCTGAATCTGAGATTTTAAAAAGATTGTATGCATATTCATTTACAAGGAGCCCTGCATTGGCAGGGTCTGTAGACTGGCTTTTGACCTTGGTTATATTATACTCTCCATCAACTGAAGTTCCCATGTTTTCTATAACTTTGTTGGAATAGATTGTAAAGATTGTGTCTATATCAGGTTTTAAAACTTCTTTTACATCGTATGAAGTAATTTCACTTATGAGGTTTTCATTGGTATGGTAATTAGGTCCAACTTTTTCATCAAAGAAATCTCCAAGTCCAAAGAAATTTTTAACCACAGGGTTATCTCGATCTGTGTAGTCTACGATGATATTATCAGGGATCTGAGACACCTGGAATAAACCTTCACATGAAAATGCAATAATGAAATTTGCATTTACTGCATTTTGCCCATCTGAATTAATCTTATTTCCATCAACATCAAAACAATCCCAAGTGCCATTGGCCTCTCCTTGGTCGCCATCATCTCCTTCATCTACACAGAGGTTGTCAAAGCCGCAATCATGAAATTTTTCATCATCATCCCATCTTCCATTAGGAAGATCACAAAAATAACCAATATCATCTGGAGTGCACGCACCCTTTATGCATTCAAGTTCATCTACAGAGCATTCGCTGCCTGAACAGTCAGGACAGTCGGTTTCGCAGTCAGAGGACAAGCATTCGACCTCACTATCGTATCTAACCTCTGCATCATCAGGCCCGCCATCAATCTTCAAATCATTGCAATTTCTATTTAAGTACGGCTCAATACCATCCCAAGATTCAGAACCATTCTCATCATAGTATGGCTCAGCAGGATCATAAACTCCATTACCTATGTCTAAGTACCAAACTGTTTCCTCAAGGCCAGATGCCGGATCTACAACCCCTTTCCAGCTAGAGGCACCATCTACAGTTGATGCGACAACTTCTTCTTTCTCATCCCATATTCCGTTATCATTACAATCAGAAAATTTTCTATATATTGGTGAGATATAAGTTCTATTTAGATCATTATGATCTATAGAAAAGTTTGCAACAAACGATACATTTTCACTATTATAAACAATACTATCCCGCCTGGTCCATTCGTTTGGATCCAAAAAAGCATATCCATCGATTGTATTCTGGTATGAATCAATTCCAACCGTATAAATCAATGAATCGAACACATCGCAGTTGGCAACCTCACACTCTCCATCAACTGCATCCACATAGGATATTAACTCAGAGCCAGACTTGTCATCATTTAAGCTAAAAACATATCTGCCCAGCACCTTATCCCAAGAAATATAATTAATATCTGTAAATCTGCTAGCATAAATCACCACATCATCTTTCACGCTTAAATCTTCATACTTATCAAGACCTAAGAGGCCATCGCCATTAAGATCCTGACAGCTATCTATGTGCTCAGACTCTTCATACAGCCCATTTCCATTGATGTCTAATTCAGTATTAGGAATCCATTCCACCCCTGAACTTGTCCATTCATCTACATCGTTATCATCAGTACAGTTGCTGCATTCATATGAATTGGAAAAACATCCTCCATTGTTAATACAGCATTCTTTTTTTGTTAATGATATTAGGTCACCTGAGCAGCTTCCAAGTACGCAATCGCCACCACTTGATTCATCAAGGCCTGACAAAACCTTATAGCTGTCAACGTTATCAGCCGTGATATCTAAAACCTCGGTATATGAAAAAAAGTTAACCGTGTCTTCATCGCTCCAAAGAGATTCATTTAATATTGAGCCATCTCTTAGACTGAATCGTTGAAACTTGTTGTTTATGGTACTACTAAAATCGTAAAAATATTCGCTAAGAGATCCAATCTCTCCATTGCCCACTGAAGGCTGTCCTATGGTCGAGGATGATCCTGATGCCTGAGATGCAACTGAAACCTTCTCCTCTGAATCAAACAAACCGCAAGAAAAAAGCATCAGAGCTGAAGCCAAGCATGTTATTTTTTTAATTGAGACTATAATAAACCTGTCATTTTTTATTTTAGATTAGCTTATTAAAATAGCCAATAATACTCTCATTATTCAAGGAAAAACCTTCAAACTTAGAAAGAATAATTACCTTCCTCTTATTTTCTTCCGCTCCTCTTTAATTCTATTGACTAAATTCTTTGAGTTTTTAAGTTCATTCAGCATCTTTGTATAGTTGATATCAGCTGAAAAATCTGTAGCATTATTTAATTCATACTGATTGGAAACATAGATACCTAGTTGTGCGTACTTCTTCTTCAGATCAAGCCTCACCTTTTCAAGCTCAATTTTATTCCTACTAAGAGCAGTGAGTTTTTCACTTTTAGATGAAAGACTCCCTAGAAATTTGTGCAACCCGGGGCTCAGATTCTCCTTAACTTTCACAAGACTATCTAGGAGGTAATTCGATAAGTTTTTCATCAAATCTTAAGTAAAAAGACTTTTGTGACCTCTGGTATAGATTCTATATGGCCAATAACATTTTTATCAACAAAATCATCAATTTTGACAATGGAGCATGCAGTATTGTTGTTGCTTGATCTGCTCAAAATAAATTCTGCAATATTAATTTTATTCCTACCTAAAACACCTCCAACGCTACCAACAACTCCTGGTACATCTTTATTGTATATACATAGAATGTGGCCTGATGGTATAAAATCTATATCGAATCCTAAAATATTTGTAATTCTAAAAATATTATCACTAAAGACGCTGCCTTCAATTGTAATCTCTTTATTTTGAAGTTGAACAATTGACTTAACGCTGTTAGTGTATGCAATGGACTCTGAACTATGGCTGTAGCTAACTGCAATCCCTCTTTCATTGGCAACTGAGTGAGCGTTTATGTAATTAATCCTATTATCAGTTATAGAGCCTAGCAAACCCTTTAAAACTCCTATACTTAAAATCTTTCCTTCTTCTACCTCTCCGAAACATTGAATTGAAATTGACTTAATTGGCTCTTCAATAATCTGAGACTGAATTAGACCCATCACTTCTGACAAATTTAAAAATGGTGTTAAGGTTTTTATATCTTCAAAGCTTGCAAAGGGAAGGTTGATGGGATTTAAAAGCTTGTCATCAAGCAAATAATCTGAAACTTGTTGACATATTTTCAGAGAAACGCCTTCCTTTGCCTCATATGTAGAGGCCCCTAAATGTGGAGTCAGGAGTATGTTTTTTGAAGATAGAAGTGCGCTGTCTTTTGATAGCGGCTCCGATTCAAATACGTCTATTGCTGCCCCTGCAATTATATTGGAATTTAAGGCCTCAGCCAAATCATTCTCATTTATTATCCCGCCTCTAGCTACATTTATGATTCTTGCTGTGCTCTTCATTTTTTTTAGGGTTTTCATTGATATCATATACTTTGTTGAATCAACTAATGGAACATGAAGGGTAATGTAGTCACTTTTTGCATATAAGTCTTCTATAGTAGCGAGCTCGACCTCACTTCCTTCGAACAGGGATTCATTTACATAGGGATCGAACCCTAGTATTTTCATATCATAAGACTGAGCTCTTTTAATAACTTCCCTGCCTATCCTTCCTAAACCAATAACACCCAAAGTTTTGTTTTGCAACTCATTGCCAATTAAACCACTGCGCTCCCAAGCTCCACCAAGAAGGGTCATGTGTCCCTTATGTATGTTTCTGGATAATGCAGACATCATGGCAACTGTATGCTCTGCTGCAGATATAGAATTGCCATCGGGGACATTCATTACCAAGCACCCAGTTCGAGTTGCATTTTTAATATCTATATTGTCTACCCCTACACCTGCCCTTCCAACCACTTTCAAATTTTTGGCAGTTTCAAAATGGAAATCTTCTATCTGAGTCCCACTTCGAATTATCCAGCCATCTATTGATTCGAGGACACCATTACTGAGATCTACCTCAGGATAATTTGGCTGATAAACTACCTCCAAGCCTCTTTCTTCTAATATTTTAATACCAGTATCAGAAATCGGATCTGTTATTAGCACTTTAAAGGCCATTTAGCACCTCCTCAAAAACATTCAAGTACTCCAAAAGATCTTCCATATAGACATTGCCCATATGGGCAATCCTAAAGGCTTTACCTCTTAAGGGGCCATAACCTCTATCCATTCTAAATCCCTTTTGAAGGAGTATCTCATTAATCTTATTTATATCCCACTCTCTTTCATTTCTAATACAAGTTATAGTTTCAGATTCACAACCATTTTCGGGGAAAAGCAATTGGCCGTTCCTTAATGCCCAATCTCTTGTGTAATGAGCCATCTCTAAATGCCTAGCCCATCTACTTTCAAGCCCTTCCTTTTCAATTAACCCTAGAATTTTAGAAAGCCCAAACATATGAGGTAAGGATGGAGTAGTTGGAGTTTGGCTCTTTAATCTATATTTTTCATAAACTTCAAAATCAAAAAAGTACCCCTTGTTGTGCATTTCTTTTGATCTGTTAAAAAGCTTATCTGAAACACTGCAAACTGAAAATCCCGCAGGAAGGCCCCATGCTTTTTGAGTTGAAGAGATTAAAAGATCTATTTCTAGCCTATCAACCTCAATTTTTATTCCTGCCATTGAGCTTACAGCATCAACTATCCAAATGATATCCGGATATTTTTCTTTTAATAGGTTGGCTACTGATTCTAAATCAGATTTAACTCCTGTTGATGTTTCGTTGTGAACCATGGCAAGAACATCAAACTTTCCAGATGCAAGCTTTCTGTCAATATCTTCACTTTTTGTACCCATACCCCACTCATAGTCTAAAACATCGTATTCATATCCACAGCTTTTAGAAACAAGAGCCCATTTTGACGAAAAGGCACCATTAACTGTATGTAAAACACCTTTTTTGGTAGCATTGACCAAACCAGCCTCCCACAGCCCAGTTGCAGCATGCGATACTAAATAAATTCTATTTTTGGTGTATAATACCTTCTGAATACCATCATGTATCTCCTTAAAAAGAACAGAAAGTTCAGGAGTTCTGTGGCCAATCTGAGGTGTTTTTAGAGAATCTAAAACCTCATTTGATACATGGGTTGGACCAGGTATAAATAATTTGGGAAAATCTTTCATCAATTTTACATTTTTTAAATGGGGTAACAAGAAATAATATAAGTTAATTTTTGTTAATCTTCATAGTAGAGATTATTCATAAATTTAGAGATGTCATTAAAAGTAAATGAAATATTTTACAGCATTCAAGGTGAATCCACTTACTCTGGCATGCCATGTGTATTTGTAAGGCTTACCTACTGCAACCTTCGATGCAGCTACTGCGATACGGAGTATGCTTTTTATGAGGGTAGCAATTTTACAGTTGAACAAATTCTTGAAAAAGTTTCGAAATATGGCTGTGATTTGGTAGAGGTAACCGGAGGTGAGCCTCTTTTGCAGAATGAATCAATAGATTTAATGAACGAGCTATTGTCCAATGGATACAAAGTCTTACTAGAAACTGGAGGCTCCCTACCTCTCAATAAGGTTCCAAAACAAGTCATTAAAATTGTAGACTTTAAAACACCTGGAAGCCTTATGTCAAAAAAAAATCTATGGTCAATAATTGACGACCTTCAACCTTGGGATGAAATTAAATTTGTTATTACAAACAAAGACGATTACTTATGGGCAAAAATGAAAATTAAAGATCTAAACTTAACTAATTCATGGACAGTTTTACTATCTCCTACCCATGGAACTTTAGAACTAGAAAAACTATCTAAATGGGTCCTTGAAGATCAACTTAAAGTTAAGGTTCAGGTTCAGCTTCATAAATATATTTGGCACCCTGATAAGAAAGGGGTCTAGCTACTTTTTTTATGCAATTCATAAATTATTCTACGATCAAAAATTCCTCTTAAAAGAGGCCTCAGACCTGTAAAGTAAAAATGAAATGGATGGACCCTAAAAACTTCTTTTCTTTTAATCTCAAAACCAGATCTTTCCAGTAAAGACATGAAAGATTTTTGTGTCATCTCATGGAAATGATCTTTGGACCATAAAAATGCTGGCTTATAAGTTGGCATGGATAAATACAAGATCCCGCTTTTGGATAAAACCCTTTTACACTGCAAAAGAAAATGAAGGGGGTTAAAAAGATGCTCAATCACCTCAAAAGATGTTATTATCTGATAAGACCCCCTCAAGCACCAATTCATCCAAATCTCCTNTNGTTGAATCAAACTTGCANCTAAATTTAGCCTCCAANTCACTTGTAAGGGGAGTTCTATCTCCAATATCAAGNCCAGCATNAGCTTCAAAGGGCTTTAAAAATNTAATAGTTTTTTTCCACCTAATCTGCGTGGAAANATCTAAAATATATTCTGAATTGATTTTATTTTTATATTGATTCTTCAATTTACACTAATATAAGATTAACAATTAGAACAATATCTAAAACATTTAACTCTTGGTTTTGATCTAAATCTACAAGATTAAAAGCTGGATCTGAAATTTGGTTGCTATTGCTTAGTTTAGCTGCCTAAAATTACTGAGACAACCTGAACAATGTCAAGTATGTTAGTCATACCATCATTATTTATATCTGATAGAAAAACTTGAAGATCGTTTAGGTTGTTATCACCTAAAACATAACCTACCATTAAAACTATATCCAGTATGTTAATAGTACCATCTATATTAACATCGCCTTGAGAATATGTTGAACCGCTAGATTCAAAAACTTCCAACTTGAAATCATCAACTGCGGCCTCAACTATTGAACCTCCAGTTCCAGTATCACCAGAATTAAAAGAGTCTTCTGCTACAAATCTAAATTGAAGTGTGCTCGATAAATCAACTAATTCAGGAGTAAGAACTATTTCTTGCTTTAGCCAACTAGGATTACTTTGGTTTGTACTCTCAATGTTAACCCAACTTACTCCTCCATCACTAGAAACATCTACTCTCCAGGTATCAGTATTTGGATTGTCTCCAACATTGTTAGTGTACCATCTCCAGTAAGAAACAAGAGCAACATCATATCCTTCAATATCATAAACAGGAGATAAGAGCGTTGTTCTACCACCATCAACATCATCAGTCCCAACTGAGCCTCCCTGAGTATTACCTGTAACATAACACTGAGAACCAACTGCGGAATGGTCTTGTCCTGTTTGAACAATAATCCCATTATAGACTGTTTGATTTGGCACTCCTCTCTCCCATATACCTGATGAGGCATTATCAGAAGAAGCACCTGCAGTCCATCCTGAATTAGATTCAAATGCATCCTCAGCTAAAGTTGCTGGCTCACCAATAATAATTTGCAAGTTAATAGATTCTATAAAACTATCTCCATCAAAAACTTTAACTACAATATTCTCTGATGAACCCGCCTGAGAAGAAGGAGAAACGGAAAAAGAAATTACTTCATTGAGGTTAACTGTTTCTCTGGCATCTAGACTTGAAATTGAAAGGTCTGATGTACTATCAGAAAATATGATATTTCCATCACCTTCAACCTCTAAAACAACCTCTCCATTTGAGTTGCCAAGGCCTTGGTTAAATATAGAAATATTGATTGAATACTGCTCACCAATAGCATATGGACCCTCATCAATTGAAGCGGTTAAGGAATACTTTGAACCTGCCGCTCTAGCTAAAAATTTATTAGGATACAGGTTTTCTTCACAAAGCGGAACAATCCTATTTGTTGAAGGCCAAAACCCATCGTTAAAGTTTCCAATTTCTGGAGTAAAAGCAATTATTTGATGTTCCCCATACATCCAATCGCAGGCCTCTCCATTGACTGTATATCCAACGGTCTCAATTCCTGTACCTGGAAGATATCCATTAAACTGAGTCATATCATCAGCATATTCTACAAAAATATCCAAGTCAGACTGTGGTGGTGTAATCGAGGGATTAAAGCCATAAGGATATATCATGAGGTTGCTGTAGCTATGGTAGTTAAATGCAATAGGAAAGTCATGAGACTCAACAAAATCTCTTATAGCCTGGCTTTCTGGCTCGGAAAATGGAGCAGAGCCTCTATAGGTTTCGTTGCACCCATCACTACTTGATCCTTCTTCATTATATCCCCAATAGAAACTGTAGTTTCTATTTAAATCGGTTCCATCAGGAGTTGAAGAACATGTTTCTCTAGCATTTTTTCTCTGTAATCCTCCACCATTAGGTGCAATACTTTGATTGTAAATAAGGCCATCTGGGTTAACCGCAGGTATAAACCACAATTCCCTGTTATCAAGTATTCCCCTTGCCTCTAAATCAGTCTCATAATTCTCAACAAGCCAGTACATAAAATAAAATAAATTCATATAGCTCATCGGCTCTCTAGCATGATGAAGACCTGTATACAAAACCTCAGGCTCATCTTCATCTATATCTACGTTATCTGACAGTTTAATTGCCCATATATCTCGGCCTTCTAGTGATGAACCTATCACCTGTATATCACCAACAAGAGAAGGATAGTTTAATGACAAGTCAACAAGGTTTTCATAGATCTCATCAAGTGTATAGTACCCTCCCATTGATCCATAATCAAAGTCTCTATCTAAATCAGAAAAATCATTGGTTAAACGACTTTGATAAAAATCCTCTAAATCCTCAATCAAGACCTTAGGATTAAGACCAATTTCTCTAAGCTTTAAAACCTCACCTGTGGTAGCAGCAAACTCAATAAAAGAACCCGGNTTACTATGAGCATGATCAATNGCAACTCCAGAAGTTTGAATCAAGTGAAGAACATGGGCAGTNGGATTNTCTATCCTGANCTGCTGATAAAGATCTCTANNAAAAGACANNCCTAAAAGAAAAATAAAACTTATTAATTTTATTAACATAAATTGGTTCCCCTGATAAATAATTTCCTAACTATTCAAAATAATATTAATTATTTGAACTATATCTAAAATATTAATTATTCCATCATTATTAACATCGCCAATCAACAAGGACGATCCCGATAAATAATTTACCCCTGTTATATGATTGACAGTCAAAACTACATCAAGAATATCTACTGCTTCATCCATATTAACATCGCCATCAATAAATGTAATTGTAGCTGGAGCAAAGAAGCTGTAGTGCCCAGCCATAGGAAGTTTTTCAATTCTTCCTGATTCATCTATAGCTTGTATATAATATTTAATTGTAGAATTTTCAACTTGGCCAGGAATGTTTGCGGTATAACAGTTTGGAATTTGCTCAGAACATTCATTCATGATCATATAATCTGATTGTTGCGTATCATCTGTCCACCAAAATACTTTAAGCTCATCATTAACTAAACCAGAATCACTTAAATCATCTATAATAGCATCAACTTTATAGCCATTACCTAATCCTTCATTTTGATCGTTAATTGGATTGTGAAAAATCTGAAGCATCTCTAGATCCGGAACACCCTTAACTCTGCAATGAAGGGCATCTGTTGAATACCAAGAGCCTGTAAACCCTAACACTTCGTATCCAGGCATAGCTTCTTCATATACAGTTAAAGCATCATCATCAAATGAACTGCCAGTAATTGGAACAAGAATTTTTTCATTAAGAATTAAAGAATTGGTATACGGCTGATCACTTGGGGTGTAAACTCTAAACACTTCCCATGGTTCACCGTATGCAGTGCTTGTTTCAGAAAAATAATCTGCTATTTCTTCAATTTCAGCATACTGAGGATGACTTGATTGAACTGATCTAATCAATACCTTATGAGGAGACAGATATTTACCCCAGCAATCTATATGATCGATATATTCGTTATTTGGATCTGCAACTACGTGATAGGTATCAATTCCATAGTAATCCTCCATAATATTATCAACGTAAAGGCAAGAAGATAATGGAACACTAGACTGATCATTAGTATTACACTGATTATTTTCAGTATAAGCTATGTGCGTAGCAGCCGCAATCCCCAGGCCATCTGTCATATAGTTCCCACCAGTTGATATAACGTCCGATGAAAAATAAGGTGCATCTAGATGGTTGGACATTTTGTAAGGAGCCTGATTATCATTCGGTCTGGGTCTATTGTATGTAAAATCAACTACGCTAACATCTCCATTGCCATCAACAACCCACCAAGGGCCATAGTCTCTTGTCCAATGTGAGTCTGTGCTACCAATAACAAGCTCAACATTGCCCATATTTACCCCAGCTCCACTCATTGAGCTGTAGGCAGAGTTTTGAAGAGAAGAAGAGACTAAACAATATATCTTCACATCCTCAGCCATTTCTTTAATTAGCGATGTTGAAATACCAAATGGATATCTAATTACCACCCCCTGCATTCTCTCATATTCAGCTATATTTCTTACTGGACCCGGGGGCGGGTCTGTCGCTCTTCCCATGTCATGGATTATATGAAAGTTTGCCTTTTCCCATTCCGTTAAAGTGTCTGCAAACGCTCCTCCAAATAAAAACAGGAAAATAAAACCTACAAATCTATTGTTTTTTGTGCTCATTAAGTACTCCATGAATAATTTACAATTTACTCTCTCTAAATGCAAAAATATAAGGACTATTCTGTAACAAGTTGTATTGTTTTATTCGATGTAGGTTGATAGACATTCAAAGATAGTCATTGATGATGTGCAATTTTCTAGGCCTTCAATCATATTTTTTGAGGCTTCGGCTTTCTCTAAATTGCCAAGCCTGATATAGGCGTTTGCTCTCATAAAATAGATATCATTTACATCAAGCTTATCGCTGTAAGGATTGTAGGGGAACAAATACTCCGGATCAACACAAAGCAGCATATCAGTTTTTGTTATTAAATCGTTATATGCAATAGCTATTGAATCTAAAAGTAGATCGTCATTGGTTTGATAATACTGGTTAGAGTAGGATGATCCATTGAAAGAACTGTAAAAGGATGATGCAGCAAGAAAATTACTCCAATAAATTTCTTCGATAACATATGATGTATCTGCAGTAAGATGCCTATTAACAGTATCGCAAGCAGCATAAGAAGAAGGTGCTTCCTCCATTTTTTCAACCAAATCATCCCAAGAAACTTGATTTAATCTGTTGTTGCTAATTGAGCTATATGCAGAATCAATATCAATGATGATAGAAGATCGAAGACTGTTTCTTCCACTGTTTTCACTTTCAATGTTTGACTTGTATATAGAAACCCATGAAAGCCCCAAATAGGAAAGATAGTCATAGGTTCGGTTTTCACCACTTAGTGGTGCTAAGAACAATTCTTCGGCATCATCAAAATTTGCATTTAAAAATTCTTGCCACGCCATTGAATCGTAATACTTGCCTGATAGAACCTCTGAATTCTCTTGCAACTCTCCAAGTGAATCACAGCCAACGACAAGTAGAGCGAGCGCTAACAATATTAGCTTTGAGTTCTTCATTTTATCATCATTATTTTTTTAACTTCAGTTGTATTATTTTGCTGAATCATAACAAAATACATTCCTGATGGAAGTACGTAACCACTCTGATTCATTCCATTCCAATTAATTGATTTATAGCCTGGCTCTTGAACTCGATCAACCAATACATTAACTCTCTGGCCTTGAACATTAAAAACTGACACTTTAACATAGGATTCAATTGGAATTGCATATTTTATAGTTGTAGAAGAGTTAAATGGATTAGGATAATTACCACTAAAATAAAATTCTTCAGGCAAACTCTCAATTGCATCAAGATCAATAAACAATGCATATTTACCTAAGCGATCAACGTGCGCAACCGCTAGCTGATTGTTTATATAATCTGTATGAATACCAATCCACTGATCATTGACATTTTCCATAATCTTGAAGTTCCAGTATTTTAGGTCATCTGTAATAAAATCCTTTAAATTAAAATTTATCCGCATATTTTTATTGAGGACTAAATTATCAGGCTTTAGTGAAATAGCTTTGGATGCCATAGCCAAACTAGATCGCTCAATCATAGATCTATAATCTTGTTCTTCAACCATAACAACTGATCTTTTATCGTTAACTGATCCTGGTAAAATTTCTACTGAAATATTTTCTGAATCTGTCTTTAAAATTGCTCCCGAGCTTTGAGTAATTACATCGTAAACTAAATCTTGCACAACCCTGCCAATATTTAAGACTCCGTCTCTTACTTGGAAGTCAAATGAATACTGACCAGGTTCATTAAATTGTGAAGAAGAGTGAAAAATATTTTGCTCTTCAATCTTTCCAGGAAACATTGCCTGATAATAATCGCTTTCATTTGATGTAATATACAGTTTCGCTGGTAAATCAGCGGTTTCTTCATCTGGAGAAAAATAAACATCTAATAAATCAGAGAAAACTGGATTTGGAACGGCTGATATTTCAGCTTTGGGCAACTTAAGGTCAACATAAAATTGGTGATCCCGGGCAACATCCTGGAAAGCAACATCTTGACCTAATTCATCCTCCCAATAGTTTTGAGCTGAGATTCTCCAGTTGTAAAGAGTGACACCAGTTGTATCAATATTCATCATCTCAATATCTTTGTCTTTAGAAAACACTCCTACATATGATGGAAACTCTGAAAGCAGGTTCGCCTCGAAGAACATAGAGTCTCCATTTGCTGTTATATATTCACTATCATAATACTCTATGGAGTCTTTTAAAATAAATGTTCTCGAACCGCTGAAAAGCTCCAGCCTAAAATAGACTTCGAGTGTATCATCTCTGTTAACTTCTGGATTCATGTCAGCATCAAAGTCATCAATTGGAACTCTCTCCCAATTAAAAAGCATAGGATCAGCAATCTGATTCTCAGGAGCATCTAGCTTATATGGATACCTAAAGCTTCTGTACGCAGCCTCTTCCATTAACTCGCTACATTCTGGGAAATAGGTTTTGCTTGTTTCATCTGCATATCCACATAAATTAGAGCCAACACTAAATTCAGACACTGGATCGTTTATCTGCCTAACCTCAATTGAAAATAGCTCAACAGTTGAAGCATCTCCCCCTCCATCTTCAATACCACCATCATCCTTAAGTAGGATTTCACCTAAAATTGAACCATTGTAATTATTCTTGACTTCAAACGTTATGCTACCATTTTCTGTATTAATTGAAATATCAGTAGTTTCACTATTTCCATCTACATCTTTTAAAATATCCGAGTTTACGATTGAAGGTAAAACTTCAAAAACCAATACATCGTCTTCCTCATTGCTTACAGGCTGGTTGTTATTACTTGCATCGCATCCTTTGTATATCTCAGAAACAAAAGCTTTAGTTTGATAGCCAGAGTCTTCTGCAATTGAAATAGCTTGAGGTGATGAGAAGCAAGGCGCATCATTTACCGGCTTAACATCTATTGTAAAGAACAGTGTATCGCTGTATCTAAAATTCTTTGTACCATCGTGTTCTCCTTTGTCATCAAGATACACGCCTATCTCAGCAAGGCCGTATTGATTTGGCTCAGGTGTGAAAGTTAAAATACCTGATCCTCTATCTAGGCTTAATTTTTCAAGGCTGCTATCATCAATTAAAATCCTGTTGTTATTTGAAAAGAATACAAACTCCATATCATCAGTCTGCTCCTCTTCATCGTACTCAGAGGGGCCGGGAATAATCTCAAGAGCCAGTTCAAATATTTCATTCGATGCATCTTCTAAAATTTGAGAAGGAGAGGAGGCTATAGAAAAACTTGGGGCATCATTAAGTTTTCTAACTTCAATATCAAAAGTCTGAGAGGCTGTATCAATACCGCCATTAGGAGTTCCACCATCATCTGTTGCCGTTACCGTAAAAGATTGAACTCCAGTAAAAGATTTGTTATCAATAGAGCTAAAAGAAGTTTCTCCATTGAGAGGATTGAAATCTATCTCCACCCAATCTAAATTATCTGGAAATATTGAGTAGGTGATGTTTTGAGTGTCTTCAAAATAGTCAGAAGGGGTAGGATCAATCGTCCTTACAATAACATGACTACCTTCAAAGTCCTCATCTAGAATTAAGTCATCGCTTAGAACGAATGTAGGAGGATCATTTACCGGTTCAACAACAATACTGACTGTTGATATATTAGACTCTTGAGTTCCTACTTCTTCTTGGTCAATGTATCCGTTTTTGTTTTGATCCCAAGCCTCAACAACATGATATGTAAAGCTGTCAGTGCCATAAAAGTTTGTTTCTGGAGTATAGGTGAAGAAACCTACTTTATCAAGTAGGAGCACTCCTTTTGCAGGCTGAGTTTCAACAAACGCAAATAGAGAGTCTCCATCAACGTCGTAATCGTTGAAGGTAATATAGAGAGATTTATTTCCCTCCTCAACTACTATACTTCCATCTTCAAATATAGTAAACTCTTCATTTGAATCATCTTCTGTCACTGCAACAGTATTTGCAATTTCATAGAAGTCAGAGAATGCCGCTGCAAAAGCAATGCTTCCAGGATCCCCTTCTTCAAATCCATTATCTTTTGCAATCACCTTAAGTCTTATAAACTTATGAGAAAAAGCTGAAGTTATCTCAAAACTTGAAGTTTCTTGCTCCTGGTATGAAACAGTTCCAAGCCCATCTGAATCATCAGCAATTTGGTAGGTATAGGTAAAAGAAATTTGAGANTCTTCAGCTGCAAACGAACCTCCATCTATGTCAATATCATCATTCCAGGATCCTGATGTNCCTGTGATTACATCTCCAACNGAAAANCCTGANNCNTCAACGTTGATNATTGGGGNNTCNGTATTTACNGGAGCATCGTTTACTCCGCTAACCTCAACTAAAAACTCTTTTTCAAAGACATCAATACCATCATTGGCCGTTCCCCCGTCATCCTGAGCGGAAATTATAAAAACTTGAGACCCATACATATTATCAATTGGATAAACATTAACCTCTCCAGTTTGACTATCAAAACCTATAACAGCAAAATCAACTTCAGATGGGCTTATTGAATACACCACATCTTGAGACAGCTCATCATCTGGAATCGTAATAGGAAACACCTCAACCCTTTGATCGCTATCAAAATCCTCATTCGCGTACAGCTGCTCATAAGACAAACTGAATGCAGGGGCATCATTAACTGAATTAATTGATATATTGAAAGTTTGAGGATCACTTCTGTTTATATTTAGATCATCACTATCCCAGGTGCCATTATTATTTAAATCAGTAAAATCTTCTCCATTGTCATACTGACCATTACCATTTTCATCTTGATAAGGCTCTGACCCTGAACCATTATCAATTAATGTTGCAACAACCTCAGCTGTTCCAAACATATTTTCTTTTAAAGCAAATGTTAACTGCCCTGAACTCTTAATCTCAGGTTGGATATCAAACAGATCATTGTTGTTATTTACAACCTGAAACTCTAAATCTTGATTATCATCAGGATCCTCTGTTCTGATCTCTGTTGCCCAGCCGTTTACAGAAACTTCCCCAGTTTCACTATAATCTTCATTGCGAGACAGGTCATTTCCCTTAATAAAGGAGGGTGCATCGTTAAGACTATTAACCTGAAGAGCTATATCTCTCCTGTATGTATCTATGCCAACCGTTCCTCCATTATCAATCGCTGTGAGCTGTAAAATCTCAAAGCCACTTCCGTCTTCCTTCATAGAGACCTCAATCTCACCTGTTGAGGAGTTGAGACTTATATCTGCAAAGGTTATAGTTTCCAGAGATGGAGATATGCTATAGATCACGTCTTGAGACCCTTCATCTCCTGGAATGTCAAACAAACTAAGGGTAATATCAGCGCTATCATAAAGATCTTCATTAAACTCAATAGATATAGGCCCTTTAGATATAACTGATGAATCTGATATCAAATTAAAATTATCTGGCAGTTCTCCACAAGAAAATAGTCCAAAGTCCGTTACAGTTCCATCAGAGTGCAGTGCCAAGCTATGATTGCCATTTACTTCTATTGATACAACATTAGAGAAATTAGGTATAATCGTATCATAAAAGTCTGCGCCCCAAAATCTTACGGTACCATTTGACAATAGAGCTAGACTTATTGACTGCCCCGCCTCTATTGCCACTACATCAGACAGATCATCTGGAACAGCAGTCTGGCCATCGCTATTAGACCCCCAAGCCCTTACCGTACCATCAGACAGCAATGCCAAACTATGATTATCTCCAACTCCTATTGAAACCACACCTGATAGATCATCCGGAACAGTAGCCTGACCATCGCTATTAGACCCCCAAGCCCTTACCGTACCATCAGATATCAATGCTAAATAATTATCTTCGTTTGCTTCTACTGCGATAACATTAGATAAATCATCTGGAACTGGAGCCTGATCAGAAACATCGATAACAAAGCCTTCAACCCACGGCCACCACGACGTTATTGTCCCATCAGATAGCAATGCTAAACTGTAAAGACCTCTTACCTCAACTGCAACTACATCAGATAAATCATCAGGGATTGTAGTTTGGTCCCATAAATTTGATCCCCAAGAATTTACTGTTCCATCGAATTTTAAAGCTAGGCCATAATCAGCGCCTGATGATACTTCAATAATATTTGACAAGTAGTCTAAAACTGGAATATTATTTTGCCCCCATGCGCTTACTGTGCCATTGGGGAACAAGGCTATGCATGAACTTCCTGCAGAAATTTGTCCGTAGTAGTTAAACTCATCAAGATCATTATATTCAAAACTTGGTGCATCGTTAACAGGAAGTACCTCTATTTCAAAAGACTGTTCATAGACATCAAGCCCACCATTAGCAGTGCCACCTGAATCTGTTGCTCGAAGGGTGATGGTTGACGATCCATTGGAATCCAAAATTGAAGATACAACAAGCGCACCCTCTAGATCATCGAAAGATACTCCTAGTGGCGGGTCATTGCCAAGATCAAGCGCCTCGTAAACGACGGTTTGGTCTTCCTCTCCAAAGGTTGGAGATGATAGACTAGGTGCTATGTAAAGAGATCCTAGAAAATCTTCGTACAAAACAATCTTGCCAGTCTCAGCTGAAAAATATTCGCTATCAAGGAAACTGAAAACCGGCTCATCGTTAATGGGTGAAACGGCAATAGTAAACACCTTGTTTCCCGAAAGGCTGTTCTCTTCCTGGCCATCATCAAGCTGCGCCTTTATAGTAGAAGAGCCATACATGTTCTCAGCCAATTCAAATGTCAATATTCCGCTACTATTAATTTCTGGAGCAACACTAAATAAATCTGATCCTGCAAGAACCTGAATAGTAAAAGCAACATTTTCATCCTCAAACTCATTACCTGGAGAAATATTGGTAGCTATTTCATATTCAGACTCAAGTCCAACATCCTCAAACACAATGACCTCTATGTCATCATTCATATCAAATAAAGGAGCATCGTTGACAGCAACAACCCTCAGAATTAGATTTAGATCATAGGTGTTATCACCATCGTTATCTGTACCTCCGCTATCAGTTGCTGTTAAGGTTACATCAATCTCTCCATATCTATTTTCAACGGCAACAATCTGAAGCTCCATTGCATCTGGATCATAGGATACATTTGCAAATGAAATGGTTGAAGGATCTGGGAAAATAGTATAATTTACAATCTCATTTACTTCATCTTGAGGCCTTTCATCAAGCTGTATAGTGACTCTTTGAGTCCCAAGGAAGTCTTCCTCTAGATCGAGCCTAAAAGCATCTTCAACAAACTCAACTCCATCAATAAATGAAATCTTTGGCTCATCGTTTGAGGGTAAAATATCTATTACAGCCTGCTGAGATGGACAGCATGTCCCTAGAGACTCACAATCTACCTCAATACTGCAAAAACCATCACTTACCCTGTAAGTAAAGCTCTCTGAAACTAGATTATTATTTTCGTTGTTTGCGGGAACAAACAAAAATGTACCATCTTCGTTAAAAGTTAGACTACCATTACCATTATATTCTAACAAACTAACCACCAAATCATCTTCATCTCTATCTGAATCATTGGCGGTAACCCTTTCTGAAACTTCTACTTCAAGTGTATCGTCCTCAATGACGCTGTAGCTATCTACAACAAGCTCAGGAAGCGTGTTCTCTATATATCTAAAGTAAGAATACTCTTGATTGGATAAAGATAAAGGCTCTTGGACCGCAACCCCATTATCAGTAGCAACAACAATTGATCTTATAAATTCATGCGAATCTCCTGCCGTAATTGGATAAATATTGTCTGTATGGTCCATTTCACTGTAAAGAGTTGTATCTCCTTCAACAGATCTCTCCCATTTATAAGTGTATGTAATATCTGAATTACTCCAAGCTAAATCGTTATCAATGTCATCGTTCCAAGACCCCTCGCTTGTAATAATATTTTCACCAACAACGAACCCATTTGATTCAAGACTTGGAACAACTATATTAACTGGGCTGTCATTTGAAGCCTCTATGTAGGTAAAGAATCTGATGTAAGAAGAATTACTGCCAAGATTATTTTCGCCATCGTCAATTGCGTTTAATATAAACCATCTAGCTCCATTCTGATTTTCCAATCTAGTAAATGATACCTGGCCGGTTTCTTGATCAAGAGCAACATCTGCAAAGGTTATAGTAGAAGGGTCTGGGATTAGGGTGTATGTAACGGTTTGAGTCTGTTCGTTTGAAGGCCCATCATCAGGTGAAATAGAAACATTTTTTACCTCGTAGGTATCTTCAATTGCTGCTACAAGATTAAAGCCTCTTAAGCTTTCTAAAGGAGAACATAAATTCTCTTCCCATGAACATCCAAAATCAATACACTCATCTGCGCTCAATCCAATCTCATTACAAAAACTTTCATCGCAGTAACTATCATACCAGAAGCAGCCTTGCTTGTCACTGCACCCACCTAGATCAGCATAGTCTCCACAATTAAAATATAAGGGGTCGCCTTCATCTGAAAAATCTGAAACTTCTTGATTAATTGTAAATGTGGGGGGGTCGTTAACAGATGCAACATCAATGGAAAAGAATCTTTGAAATGTATCAGACCCTCCATTTAAAACACCACCATCATCTTGAGCTATAACTAAAAATTCTTGTTGCCCAAATTCATCTTGATTTGAACTAAAAGTCACTAATCCTGTTTCTTGATCTATGCTTATTGAGACTAAGCTTACCTCTTCAGGAGATG
This sequence comes from bacterium TMED198, assembly GCA_002170735.1. Classification (GTDB taxonomy): domain Bacteria; phylum Fidelibacterota; class Marinisomatia; order SCGC-AAA003-L08; family D37C17; genus TMED198. Next base: position 19,606 of record NHIV01000078.1, read on the forward strand.
GAATGAGACTATATACCACATTTTGAGAGATCTCATCATTTGGTATTACATCTGGAGAAACCGATATAGTATATAGATCTTGAAAATCCTCATTTACGCTAACTATCTCACTGCTCAAAGAAAATACTGGAGCATCATTAACAGGAAGAAGTTCTATATCAAAAGAATCTTCAGAAATTGCGCGGCCCTGGTTATCGTTTGCCTGGACAGTAACAGCAATGGAGCCTCCATTCTGATTTTCATTGGGCTCTATAGAAAGAGTTGAACCTGCTATACTTGGAGAAAAAAGATCTGTATCTACTTGAAAGGAATATTGAAGTTCCTCCCCTTCAATATCATNAAANACAAGNTCAAGATNAATAGANANTAANTCCTGATCCTCAAATAANGACATATCCTCAATTTGGTTTGCAACTATTGGTGCATCATTTACAGCNTTAACTTGAATNCTAATTGGCTGGTTTGAACAGCAAAAATTTTCGTTNTTNTCATTAAGNGTNAACATCACTACNGAAGTTCCAAATGCATGCTCAGCAAGCTCGAAATCTAANTANCCACTTNTACCAANAATNGACACCTCTGGNATAGATGANAACAAATCTTGNCCATTCAAAATATTAANCTGAAAGCTAAGGCTATCGGATTCATTATNNGGCCCTGAAGCAATATTTTCAAATAAAATAAAATCTTGATCAAGCCCAACATCCTCTAACACAACAACAGAATTTGCAGTTGCATTAAAGCTTGGATTGTCATTAACAGGGTTAACAGTTAATGTAAAGTTCTGACTGAAAGTATCAACTCCCTCATTATCTGTCCCTCCATCATCTTGAGCTGTAATCGTAAACTCCTGCTGGCCAAACAAATTTTCAACTGATGAGAATGACACCTCTCCAGATGAATCATCAATTTCAATGGATACAAAATCACACTCCTGCGGGCTAATCGAATAGACTATGTTTTGCTCCTGCTCATCAATTGGAACTACATTGGGAACAACAGAAACTACCTGTCCCCCAAACAAGTCCTCATCAAAAACAACCTCATCTTCAAATGTAAAAGCTGGAGGGTCATTGGATGATGATACGTATACATCTACCCTTGCAGACTCTGAATATCCGTACCCATCAAACAATATATACGTAAAACTATCATACCCTGAGAAATTAGAATTCGGCTGATAGATGAAGGTTCCATCTTCGAACATCTCAACGCTTCCATTGACCGGCTCTGTTTCTAAAAGGGCTGATAAACCATCTTGATCTTCATCCGCATCGTTGGCTATAACAGAATATTCAGCTTCAACAACCAAAGGGCTGTCTTCGTTGCATTCAAAAGCATCATCATTGGCAAATGGAGGCAGGTTGTCTACAAGGTAAAAATCTGTATAGGTTGAAGCATTAGTTGATTCTGGATAGCCTATGCCACTATCTGTTCCTGTTAACTTTGCTCTAATATATTTGTGCGACTCCTGAGGTGTTAAAAGATAAGATGGAGAATCTTCATCTAACACTATAAGATTAGCACCTTGTTCATCATCTGAAAGTTCCCATTGAAAAGTAAACTCTAGCTCACTCTCTTCTAAATCATTTTGACCAGCATAGTTATTATCATAATAATCAAAAATAGATCCATCTTGAGTCTGATTGTAAACAAGCTCTATTATGTTGCCTGTATTAAAAACTCCAGAAATTGTAACTGGATCAGATGGATAAACGTATGGAGGATCGTTGATTGGGTTAACAGTTATAGTGAATTCTTGTGCGTAGGTGTCTACACCCCCTCCAAATGTCCCTCCATCATCAACTGCCTTTATTGTAAACTTCTGTGATCCATATCCATTATTTTTTTTATTGACAACCAATTCTCCTGTTTCACTTGAGAAATCTATATCTGCAAAAAATATTGAATTCGGCTCTAAGGTGTAAACAACAGTTTGCCAGGTTTCATTTGAAGGAATCTCATCTACATCAATTAGGATATTCTTTGTTGAGTATGAATCCTCATCTACCGTGATTGTAAAAACACTATCTTCAAGATCATCATCATCCCCTACCAAGTTAAACTCAGGAGCGTTGTTAAGTGAATTAACAGTTATTTCAAAGTTAAAGGGGAGACTGGTGTTATTTGAAGAGCCTGCGCTCGATCCATTATCAACAAGTATAACCGTAATATCTGAAATACCTTCGTTGTTTATCAGAGGCTCAAAAGTAAAAGTTCCATCTAGTGAAACTGCTGGCTGAGATATAAATAAATTTGGATTACTGACAAATACTTCAAACTCAAGGTCTTGACTTAACTCAGGATCGCCATCATCAATATTTGTAGCCCAATTTTGAATTGTTTGAAATCCTGAATCATCCAATACGGGGTCAATACTTACGGCATTAAATACAGGTCTATCATTGACGGGAGAAACCTCTATATTAATTACAAGCGTATCCTTAAGAGTAATGTCAAAAGGAGCTCCTTCATGCCCCAAATCGTCGACCAAAACGGTAATACTATCCTGTCCATTATAGTTTTCATTT
>NHIV01000079.1 GCA_002170735.1 bacterium TMED198
TGGTTTAAAAGTTTGGATATTGGAAAAATAAAATATTATGTTAGCACCTAAAAGAGTCAAACACAGAAAAGTACAAAAAGGAAGAATGAAGGGTCAGTCTATGACTGGTAATTACGTTTCATTTGGAACCTATGGCCTAAAAGCTGTTGAAGCAGGATGGATTACGAGCAGGCAAATAGAGGCAGCTAGGGTAACTATTTCAAGAAGAATAAGGAAGGTAGGCAGGCTTTGGATTAGAATTTTCCCTAATAAATCTATAACAAAAAAACCTGCTGAAACTAGGATGGGTAAAGGTAAAGGTTCTCCAGAGTATTGGGTTGCTGTAGTTAAGCCTGGTAGAATCTTATTTGAAGTTGATGGACTTAATGAAGAAGAGGCTAAAGAGGCATTTCGGCAGTGTGGAAATAAATTGCCAATTAAAGTTAAATTAACATCTAAAAGAGAAATTAGTTAATATTTATGAAAACCGAAGAATTATACAAATTATCAAAGGACCAGTTAACAAAAAAGCTTGATGAATACAAAGAAATGCTTGTTAATTTTAGATTTCAAAAGTCATTGCAACAGTTGGAACATCCAATGAAAATCAAGCATATTAAGAAAGATATAGCTAGAATTAAGACTATTATTAACCAACATGACCTAGAATTAATTAATAAAAAATGATGACAACAAAATCAAATAGAAAACAATTGACAGGTATTGTTCAGCCTTCAAAAATGGACAAAACTACAGTAGTGAAAGTTTCAATTAAGAAGCCTCACCCCGTATATAAAAAATATGTATTTACGTCAAAAAAATATTATGCTCACGATCCAAGCAATAAGTGCAACGAGGGAGATAAGGTTCTTATTACTGAGTCTAAACCCTTAAGTAAAATGAAAAGGTGGAGAGTATCTTCTATTCTAGAAAAAGGGAATATTTTATAAATGATACAACAAGAAACTAGATTAAAAGTAGCAGATAATACAGGAGCTAAAGAAGTCTTATGTATAAAAGTTCTAGGTGGTACTAAGAGAAAATATGCAAGATTAGGTGATATTATAACTGTGTCAGTAAAAAAATCTGTTCCTGGAGGAGTTATTCAAAAAGGAGAGATATCTCAGGCTGTAATTGTCAGAACTCGAAAAGAGGTTAGAAGGAAAGATGGTTCTTATATTAGATTTGATGATAATGCGGCAGTTTTAATTAATGCACAATTAGAGCCTAAAGGAACTAGAGTTTTTGGTCCAGTCGCTAGAGAATTGAGAGAGAAGAAATTTATGAAAATTTTATCATTAGCACCAGAGGTACTATAGTATATGAAAATTAAAAAAAATGATATCGTTAAAGTTGTTTCTGGCAATGACAAGGGAAAAGAAGGTAGAGTTATTAAAGTGTATAAAGATTCCCACATGATTTTAGTAGAAGGCGTGAAATTAGTCAAGAAACACGCAAGACCTACTCAGGATAATCCTAAGGGTGGTATAATTACTATGGAAAAGCCAATACATATATCAAATGTTATGTTAGTTTTTAAAAAGAAGCCAGTAAAAGTTGGTTATAAAATATTAAAGGACGGGTCCAAAACAAGAGTTATTAGATCCACAGCAGACACTATAAGCTAATTAAATAATTATGAGTAAATACAATCCAAGATTAAGAGAAAAATACAATAAAGAAATTAAGTCATCATTGAAAGAAACTTTAAATATTTCAAATTCAATGAATATACCAAATCTAAGCAAGATTAGTCTTAATATGGGACTAGGTGATGCTAAAGATAATAAAAATTCTTTAGAAGCAGCACTTGATGAATTAACTACAATAACAGGACAAAAAGCAGTTAAGACTTATTCAAAAAAAGCTATTTCCAATTTTAAAGTTAGAGAAAAAGATCCAGTAGGGGTCAGAGTAACTTTAAGGTCAAAAGTTATGTGGGAATTCTTAGATCGTTTCATTTCAATTGTTTCTCCAAGAATTAGAGACTTCCAGGGCCTTCCTTCAAGAGGCTTTGATGGTAATGGCAATTATAATTTTGGCTTAACTGAGCAAATAGTTTTTCCAGAGATAGATTATGATAAGATTAATTCCATTAGAGGTATGAACATTACAATTGTTACAACAACAGTCAATGACAAGCATTCTTTAGAGCTGTTAAAGTCTTTAGGAATGCCTATAAAAGCAAAATAAGAGACTATAAATATGGCAAAAAAAGCAAAAGTTGTTAAGAATCTAAAAAGGCAAATTATATCGGAGCGTTATAGAGATAGGCGCATCCAACTTAAAAAAATCATTAATAATCCAAATTCTTCTATTCAAGAGAAGATAGAAGCAAGGATAAAAATTGAGAAAATGCCTCGAGATTCAAACCCTAATAGAATAAGAAATAGATGCAATGCTACAGGAAGGCCTAGAGGTTACTATAGAAGGTTTGGTTTGTCTCGAATTACACTTAGAGAATTTGTAAATAATGGATTAGTTCCTGGCGTTAGAAAGGCAAGTTGGTAGATTTTATAAAAGGATTTTATTTATGGCAATGACAGATACAACGGCAGATTTATTAACAAGAATAAGAAATGCACAGTCCGCAAGAAAAAATTGGGTTGACATTCCTAGTTCAAATTTTAAAATTAGAATTTTATTTATTCTAAAAGAAGAGCATTTTATTAGAGATTATGTAAAAGTTGATGATGGCAAGCATGGTTTTTTAAGGGTATTCCTTTGTTATGATGATAATAATTATCCCGTTATCCATGGTATTAAAAAAATTAGCAAATCAGGATGTAGAAAATATGTTTCTTCAGATAACATTCCTAGAGTACAGAATGGTACAGGAGTAGCTATCCTTTCGACATCGAGAGGTGTTATGTCTTCAAAGAAAGCAAGGTTAAATAAAGTAGGGGGAGAGGTAGTTTGCTATGTATGGTAGCAAATTTTTGATATGTCACAAATAGGAAAACAAACAATTGAAATTCCAGATAAGGTTAGCATAGAGGTTGACCTTAAAGCGGGAAGAGTAGAAGTAAAGGGTCCTCTTGGCAGCTTGATTCAGATTATTGATTCAAGAGTTTCTGTAACAGCTAAAGATGGATTAATATCAGTAAACAGGAAATCTAACAACAAGAAAGACAGGGAATTGCACGGCCTATACAGATCGTTAATTAATAATATGGTCCATGGGGTTATCAATGGATTTTCCAAAGAATTAAATTTAGTTGGAGTTGGTTATACTGCAGATGCATCTAAGGGAAACTTCCTTCTATTAAATTTAGGTTTTTCCCATCCAATTTATTTTGAAAAACCAGAAGGTATAAATATAGAAACTCCAAATGCTACAACAATTTTAATTAAAGGTATTAATAAGCAAATGGTTGGTCAAGTTGCAGCAAAGATAAGAAGCTTGAGGAAGCCTGAGCCTTACAAAGGAAAGGGCGTTAAGTATTCTGATGAAATTATTAGAAGAAAAGCAGGTAAAACTGTAGGAGCGGGAGCAGCATAAAATGTCAAAGAAATCAAAATTATATTTAAGAAATAAAAAAAGAAAAAGAACAAAGAGCAGCCTGAAATTGGGCACTCACCCTAGATTGGTTGTTTACAGATCAAATATTCATATTTATGCGCAGGTAATTGATGATAATAAGAGTATTACATTAGTTGCTGCTTCATCTAATGATAAAAAATTAAGTTCATCAATTTCTAAAGCTAAAGGAAAAATTGAAAAGAGTAAGGTTGTTGGTGAGGCTATAGGCAGTGAATTAAAAAGCAATAAGATTAGTCAAGTTATTTTTGATAGAAATGGCTATAAGTATCATGGCAGAATAAAGGCTCTAGCTGATTCTGTTAGGGATGTAGGTATAAAATTATAATTTATTTGAGGTAACAATGTTCATCAATCCAACAGAAATAGAATTTAAAGAAGAAACTGTAGTATGTATTAATAGAGTTTCTAAGGCAACAACAGGTGGAAGAGCAATGAGATTCAACTCTGTAGTTGTAGTTGGAGATGGAAACGGGCACTTTGGAATAGGATTTGGAAAAGCAAATGAAGTTGCTTCTGCGGTATCCAAAGCTAAGGAGAATGCAAAAAAAAATATAATTAAGGCTCCTTTAATTAATGGAACCATACCGCATAGAATTGATGTGAAGTACAAATCTGTAAAATTAATGTTAAAACCTGCATCTCCTGGTACAGGAATTATTGCTGGTGGTGCAGTTAGGGCAATTATGGAGCAAGTAGGGATAACTGATATTTTGACAAAAAATACAGGGTCAACTAATAACATAAATGTTGTTAAAGCAGTAGAAAAGGGATTGCTTGAATTACGAGATCCTCTAACAGTATCGAAGCAAAGAGGCATAAAACTAAGCCAATTATTTGAGTAACTAATATGAAAAATAATAAAATAAAAATCACACAAATTAAAAGCCCAATTGGCTATAAGAAAAATGCTAAGGAAACTTTAATTGCATTAGGTTTGAGAAAAAACAATCAAAGTATAATTAAAGAGGATAGTCCAAGTATTAGGGGTATGATAAAATCAATAGAATTTATGCTTAGAATAGAGGAGCTTTAATGAGTTTATCTAATTTGCAACCATCAAAAGGTTCTACAAAAAATAGAAAGAGAATTGGAAGAGGAAATGCAACAGGCCAGGGAAGGACTGCAGGTAAAGGTCATAAAGGCTATAAGTCTAGATCAGGAGCTGGTGGAAGACTGCATTTTGAAGGAGGGCAAATGCCCTTAATGAGGAGGCTTCCAAAGAGAGGGTTTTCAAACTATCCTTTCAGAAAAAAAGTTTATATAGTTGATTTGGGAAAAATAAATAATCTTAAAGAAGATGAGGTAGACTCATCAGTAATGTTGAAATATAGACTAATTAAAAATGATAAACATCCTGTTAAAGTTCTATCAAATGGGAATTTAGACAAAGCTAAAACTATTACAGCTAATTCCTTCAGTCGCTCGTCACTAGAAAAAATAGAAAAGGCTGGAGGTAAGGCAATAAACATATGATAGAAAAAATTTCAAATATCTTTAAGATTTCTGAATTAAGAAATAAGTTAGCGTTTACAGTTTTCATACTTTTAGTTTACAGATTGGGGGGCAAAATTCCTCTTCCAGGAATAGACACTTTAGCATTAGCTGGAATAATGAAAGATTATCAAAATACATTGCTTGGTGTTTATGATCTTTTTGCTGGAGGCTTCTTCTCACAAGCTTCAATCTTTGCTTTAGGGGTTATGCCTTATATTTCTGCTTCAATAATAATTCAACTTCTTAGTGCTGTTGTTCCATATTTTCAAAGGCTTCAAAAGGAAGGTGAAGAAGGTAGGAGAAAAATAATTCAGCTCACTAGGTATGGAACTGTTTTGCTTTCAGCAATGCAAGCTATTGGGGTAGCTGTTTTTCTTGATCAGTCATCAACTGCTCAGTATGCTGTCGTTCCTAATTCTGGACCTTTATTTTATTTTGTTACTATTGTAACTCTTGTAACAGGAACTGTTTTTGTTATGTGGTTAGGAGAGCAAATTTCTGATAATGGTATTGGAAATGGGATATCTCTGATTATAATGGTTGGAATTATATCAAGAGCTCCTCACGTTTTTTATAGTCAGATGGTTTTGGCTGAAGAAGGGGTTAGCAATCCATTTAAATTGATTTTTCTATTCGTACTTATGGTTGTGACAACTCTTATTGTGGTGGCGGTTTCAACAGGGGTAAGAAAAATTCCTGTTCAATATGCAAAAAGAATTGTTGGAAGGAAAGTGTATGGGGGACAGTCTACCCATTTGCCATTGAAGATTTTGACTGCAGGTGTTATGCCTATTATATTTGCCCAGGCATTAATGTTCATTCCTAACACTGTTGCCACCATGTTTGGATCTAGCGATGATGGGTTTGGTGCATTTATTGTAGAAATTTTCGCTCCCACCCACTGGGTCTATTCTTTATTTTTTGCATTATTAATTATTGTCTTTACTTATTTTTATACTGCTATTGCATTTAATCCAGTAGATGTAGCTGACAACATGAAAAAGCAAGGGGGTTTTATACCTGGCGTTCGTCCCGGAAAACAAACATCTGATTATATTGATCACATACTTACAAGAATTACATTGCCAGCTTCAATTTTTTTAGCTTTAATTTCAATTTTCCCAATGTTTTTAAATACATACGGAGATGTAGATTTTGCATTAGCTAGTTTTTTTGGTGGAACAAGTTTACTAATTATAGTTGGTGTAGCATTAGATACTCTTCAGCAAGTAGAATCACATTTATTGGTTAGGCATTACGATGGGTTTATGAAATCAGGTAAAATAAAAGGTCGATCTAGAAGTAGGTATTAGGCTTATGATATTTATACGTAATAATAATGAAATAGAAATGATGGCCTCAGCTGCAGAAATTGTAAAAAATACTCTATTTCTACTTGAAGAGCATATTGAGCCAGGCATATCAACTTTAGAGCTAGATTCTATTGCTGAAAAATATATATGCTCACAATCTGCAAAGCCTGGCTTTAAAGGGCTTTATGGTTATCCTTCAACAATTTGTATTTCAATTGACTCTGAGGTTGTTCATGGCATTCCAAGTGAAAGAAAGTTGAAAGATGGCGAGATTGTTTCTATTGATGTAGGTTCACTTTATAAAGGTTATTATGGAGATCATGCAAAAACATTTTCAGTAGGAAATGTTGATAGCAAGAAAAAAAAATTAATGGATACTACTAAAGATTGCCTTCATAGAGGAATTAGCTGCGCTAAGCCAGGCATGAGAATAGGAGATATTGGAAATGCAATTCAAACCTTAGCTGAATCAAAGGGTTATAGTGTAGTTAAAGATTTAGTCGGTCATGGAATTGGAGAAAAATTACATGAAGAGCCTCAGATTCCTAACTATGGAAGTAAAGGAACAGGTCCAATAATTAAAGAAGGAATGTGTTTTGCTATTGAGCCAATGATAAATATGGGAACAGAGGATATTTGTGAGAAAGGTGATGGATGGACAGTATGTACTAAAGATGGTGAGCCTTCGGCTCATTTTGAGCATACTATTACAATAACAAAAAATGGGCCCCAAATTTTAACTGCGTAATTTATGGCAAAAGAAGCAGCTATAGAAGTAGATGGTGAAGTTATAGAAACTCTCCCTAATGCTGTTTTTAAAGTAAAGCTTGAAAACGACCATGAAGTTTTAGGTCATTTATCAGGAAAAATGAGAATGCACTATATTAAAATATTACCAGGAGATAAAGTTAAGTTGGAACTTTCTCCTTATGATTTAACAAGAGGAAGAATAACCTTTAGGTATTAAAATGAAAGTAAGAGCATCAGTAAAGAAAATATGTAAAGACTGTCAAATAATTAAAAGGCATGGTGTTATTAGAGTTATTTGTATAATCCCAAAGCACAAGCAAAGACAAGGATAACTTATTTATATGGAGGTGATATAAATTGGCAAGAATAGCAGGTGTAGATTTACCGAGAAATAAAAAAGTTGAGTTCGCTTTATCATATATTTATGGTATAGGAGCTGCAACTTCAAGAATGATTTTAGAGAAAAGTAAAATTGATGGTAATAGAAGAGTAAATGAACTGAGCGAAGAAGAATTATTATCAATTAGAAAGGTAATAGATGAGAATTTTTCTGTAGAGGGTGAATTAAGGAGTCAAGTATCTCAAAACATTAAAAGATTAATTGATATAGGTACTTATAGGGGTTTAAGGCATAGAAAAGGTCTCCCCGTTAGAGGTCAAAACACAAAAAACAATTCGAGAACAAGAAAAGGTAAAAAGAGAACCATCGCGGGCAAGAAAAAAGCAACAGTTTAATTAAGGAGTAAATTTGAAGGGTAAAAAGAAAAAGAAAATTAAAGTTAGCCCTGAAGGCATAGGTTATATTAAAGCTAGCTTTAACAATACAATAATAACTTTGACAGATAAATTTGGAAATGCAATTTCTTGGAGTAGTGCAGGTGCCATGGGTTTTAAAGGTTCTAGAAAAAATACTCCTTATGCTGCTACCCAGGCAGCGCAAAAAGCAGCTGAAGATGCAATTTCATTAGGACTTAAAAGAGTAGAGGTAAGAGTTAATGGTCCGGGTTCAGGTCGAGAAGCTGCAGTGAGAGCATTAAGTACAGCAGGCCTACAAGTAACTACTATAATGGATGTTACTCCAATACCACATAACGGGTGCAGGCCTCCAAAGAAGAGAAGGGTATAAGGAGAAAATATGGCAAGATATACAGGACCTAGATCAAAAATATGTAGAAGATTAGATTTTCCAGCTTTTGAATCACCAAAATTTGCATCAATTAGAAAGAATTATGCTCCGGGTCAACATGGCCAAGGTTTTAGGCGAAAGTTGTCAAATTATGGTATTCAATTAAGAGAAAAACAGAGAATAAAATATTTGTATGGTGTTTTAGAAAAACAATTTAGAAATTATTTCAAAAAAGCTTCAAAAAAAATAGGACCTACTGGGCATAATCTTCTCATTTTCTTAGAATCAAGATTGGATAACACTATTTATAGATTAGGTATGGCTCCTACTAGAAGGGCTGCCAGACAATTGGTTTCCCACAAGCATTTTCTAGTTAACAATAAAATTGTAAACATTCCATCATATTCACTTAAAGAGGGAGATGTTATTCAAGTTAGGGATAAAAGTAAAAAAATGGATATTTTTCATTCTTCATTGAAAAATATTTCAAATGACAACCCTATGCCATGGTTAAGTGTAGACAAATCAAAACTTTCTGGGGAGTTTAACAGTTCTCCTTCAAGAGATGAAATATTAGAGCCAATTGATGAACAATTAGTTGTTGAATTATATTCAAAATAATAAGGATAAAAAAAATAATGACAAAAAATAAATATTTTCCTGATATATCTATTAAAGTTGAAAATGAAACAGAAACATTTTCCAAAGTTATAGCAGGACCGTTTGAAAGAGGTTATGGTGTTACAATTGGAAATAATCTTAGAAGAGTACTGCTTACATCTATACCAGGAGCAGCTATTTCATCAATAAAAATTGATGGTGTAAAACATGAGTTTACTACAATTAAAGGTGTGAAAGAGGATGTTACTGAAATTATTTTAAACCTAAAAAAGGTTAGATTTAAAATGCTTGATGATGGACCGGAATTGGTAAGTCTCAAAATTAATGGACCTGGGAAAATTTCTTCTAAAGATATTTCAAAATTAACGAGTTCATATGAAGTTTTAGATAAAAAAATTCATATTGCAACAGTTACAACTAAAAGAGAAATTGAAATGGAACTTAGAATTTCAAGAGGAAAGGGTTATTCTCCAGCAGATAAAAATAAAAGACCTGATGATGTTATTGGTACAATTCCTATCGATTCAATATACAATCCAATTACGAATGTTTCATGGAACGTTCAGCCTATACCTACTTCAAATGAAGGTCATGAAAATTTAATACTTGAAGTTACGTCTGATGGTTCAACAACTCCAAAAGATGCTTTAAATCATGCAGCAATGATAACAAGGCAACAACTAGCATATTTTATGTTTAATGACTCGAGTGCTATTTCTGCTGTTAATGAAGAAGAGATTAATGAAGCTCTAGAAATAAAATCAACTTTACTTAAAAGTATTGATGAAATGGAACTTTCTGTAAGAAGTCATAATTGCTTGCAGGCTGCTGGAATTAAAACAATAGGTGAATTAGTATCAAAGGAAGAATCTGAAATGTTAAAGTTTAAAAATTTCGGAAGAAAATCATTGACTGAGCTCCAAGAAAAACTTTCAGAACTAGAGTTGAAGTTTGGAATGGAAATTGCTCAGTTTATGGATATTGAATAAGGTATAAAATGAGGCATCAAAAAAAATCAAGAAAGTTAAATAGGACGGCAAGCCATAGAAAAGCATTGCTTAGTAATTTAGCAGCATCTTTAATTTTAAATAGTAGAATTTTTACTACAGATCCAAAGGCAAAAGAATTAAGGCCTTTTGTAGAAAGATTAGTTACTTATGCAAAATTAGGTACTGTACATGGTAGAAGGTTGATTTTAAAAAAAATAAAAGGTAATCACAAAAAAGAAATTGCAAATAAATTAATTCATGATATAGCTCCAAATTATAAAGACAGAAATGGTGGCTATACCAGAATTATCAAAACAACAAATAGAAAGAATGATAATGCTTTAGTTTCATTGATTGAATTTGTTGATTTGAAAGTAGATGAAGTGGTTGAAACAGTATCACCATCTGAAGAAAAATAATTAATTATTTTTGTAAATATGTACTTTTGCCTATTTTATAAGCTTACAATCTTTGGCTTATTTTTTACCTTAAATATATTATTTTCNAATCCTACTNCTTTCNCCTCTAAAATAGATANTAAATGTCTTTGGATAGTAAGAACTTCAATGANCTCAAAAGAGAAAATTGATNAGGCAATGGCTTTTGCATATAGCTCTGGATACAATAATGTTTTTNTTCAAGTTAGAGGNAGAGGTGATGCTTATTATAACTCCANTATAATCNCCAAGTATCATAAGATAGAAGATGNTTTTGATCCNTTGGCNTATGCCTTGCTGCTTGGGAANTCATATGGNATTAAAGTTCATGCCTGGGTAAATACATACATACTTTGGTCNTCTTCATATANACCTAAGGACTTGAACCATCTATATTTTAAGCANCCTGAATGGTTAGAGTCTGATATTAATGGNAAGTCTGATAAGGACATAAAATTACATTTAAAAAAGTCAATAAATTGGGAAGGTGTATATTTATCTCCACTTCATCCAGAAGTTAATGATTATTTAAATGTAGTTTTTTCAGAAATTATGAAAAATTATGATATTGATGGCATTCATTTAGACTATATAAGATTTCACGATGAGGTTTATGGATTTAATATAAAAGGAAGGGAAAATTTTAAAAACAACTATGACATTGACCCACAAGATATTGCTAGAGGAATAATTGCTCCTAGATTTGGTTGGTCAGAATCATTTTCAGATTCAATTAAGTCAGAGTGGAAAAATTTTAAAACTAATTCAATTACTGAATTATTAGTTAAGATCAATAAATCTAGAGATAGTTTAAATAAAAATATTATTATTAGTGCTGCTGTTAAGCCAAATCTTGTTGAAGCAAAGGATAGGTGGTACCAAGATTGGACAAGTTGGATTGAAAATGGCCTGCTTGATATGGCTGTTCCTATGAATTATGTTACGGACATTAATAAATTCAGTGAAAATTTATTTTTAATTAAAAATAACATTAATTATTTAAATTTTGATAATATTGTAATAGGAGTTTCTACTTATAATCAAGATCCATTATCAGCAGTAGACAAAATTTATATTTCTAAATTAAATGGATTCAAAAATATTAGTATTTTTTCATATGACTCACATGTAAATAATTTGGACTATCTTAATCCTGTGAAAGAGGCCTTAAATCAATAAAATGAAAATTAATAGAAATAAAATTAAATCCCCAACAGGTACTAAATTGAATTGCAAGGGTTGGCAGCAAGAAGCTGCATATAGAATGATTCAAAATAATCTTAATTCAGAAGTTGCTGAAGACCCTGAGAATCTAATTGTTTATGGAGGAATTGGGAAAGCTGCTAGGAATTGGAAGGCGTATGAAGATATACTAAAATCTCTAAAAGATCTTGAAGATGATGAAACTCTACTGATTCAATCTGGAAAGCCAGTTTCTGTATTTAAAACTCATAAATCTAGTCCAAGAGTATTAATTTCTAATTCCATGCTTGTTCCTAATTGGGCAACTTGGAAAAATTTTAGAGATCTTGATAAAAAGGGTCTAATGATGTATGGCCAAATGACTGCAGGAAGTTGGATTTATATTGGCAGTCAAGGTATTCTTCAAGGAACTTATGAAACATTAGCAGAACTTGGGAGGCAGCATTTTAAGAATTCATTAAAAGGTACCATTACTTTAACTGCAGGATTAGGTGGAATGGGTGGAGCTCAACCACTTGCTGTAACAATGAATGATGGTGTTTGCTTGGTAGTTGAGATTGATGAAGATAGAATTAAAAAAAGAATCGATACAGGCTATTTAGACTTATACGTAAAAGATTTAGATAAGGCTTTGGATATTGCATTAGATTACCAAAGTAAAAACAAACCAATTTCTATTGGTTTGTTGGGGAATGCTGCATACATTTTTCCTAAATTAGTTGATTTAAATTTCAACCCAGATATAGTAACAGATCAAACATCAGCTCATGATGAGCTTGATGGATATGTACCTCATCAAGTAGGCTATAAAGATGCTATTGATTTAAGAGTAAACGATCCAGATAAATATATATCTTTGTCATATAAATCAATGGGAGCCCATTGTAAAGCGATGTTGGATTTTCAAGCAAAAGGTTCAATCGTTTTTGATTACGGTAATAATTTACGAGGTCAAGCAAAAGAAAATGACAAGCTAGAAAATGCTTTTGATTTTCCTGGTTTTGTGCCAGCATATATAAGGCCACTTTTTTGTGAGGGTAAAGGACCTTTTAGATGGGTTGCTCTTTCTGGTGACCCAACAGATATATATAAAACTGACAAAAAGGTTTTAGAATTATTCCCAAATGATACATCTTTAAGAAGATGGATTGAAAAAGCGCAAGATAAAGTGAAATTTCAGGGGCTACCATCAAGGATTTGTTGGCTTGGTTATAATGAAAGAAATATCTTTGGAGAAGCTATAAATAAAATGGTTGCAAGTGGAGAGCTTAAGGCTCCAATAGTCATTGGTAGAGATCACCTTGACTGTGGTTCAGTTGCATCTCCCAATAGAGAAACAGAAGCAATGAAAGATGGATCGGATGCTGTTGCAGATTGGCCAATATTAAATGGTTTGTTAAGTGTATCAGGCGGAAGTAGTTGGACCTCAATCCATCATGGTGGCGGAGTTGGAATGGGTTTATCAATACACGCTGGTGTTGTTATAGTAGCTGATGGATCAGATGAAATGGGTGAAAGAATAAATAGAGTTTTAACTAATGACCCTGGGCTTGGAGTGGTTAGGCATGTTGACGCAGGTTATGATGAAGCCATAAATTTTGCAAAAAAAGAGAAGATAAAAATCCCCAATTTATAAAAAGATGAAGACCAAAATTAGTAACATAGGTTCAATTGTAACTTGGTCAAAATCGTTCAACAAAGTAGTAAGTCAAAAAGAATTAGAACTTTTAATTATAGATGATCGTATCGTAGATATTTCATCAAATATAGAAGTAGAAGTTGATGTTGAAATATCTGCAGAAAATTCAATTATTACTCCAGGGTTTATTGATTCGCATACCCATCCTATTTTTTTTGGAAACAGATCTAAGGAATATGCTGAAAGGCTTGGAGGTAAAGATTATAACCTTATTAGTAAAGAGGGAGGAGGAATCTTATCTACTGTTAAGTCTTTGAGAGAAGTAGACTATGAGACACTTTATGAAGTCTCTGAACAAAGAATTAATAATTTTCTTAAGTTTGGAACAACAACAATTGAAGCAAAATCTGGTTACGGTCTTGATTTAGAAAATGAAATTAAAATGCTTAATGTGATCAAGGATTTGAATAAATCTTCAGAATTAGAAATTTTACCAACTTTTTTAGGTGCCCATTCAATTCCTCTAGAATACAAAAAAAATCCTGAAGATTATGTTAATATTTTATGTGACGAAATGCTCCCAGAAATTGCTCAAAAAAATCTAGCTATTTTTTGCGATGTTTTTTGTGAGGATGGATATTTTTCATATGATATGTCTAAAAAAATCTTGAATAGGGCTAAGGATCTTGGTCTGAAAACAAGGTTGCACGCTGATGAGTTTGTAGATAGTGGGGGCTCTAAACTCGCAGCCGAGTCTAGTTCTTTATCTGCTGATCATTTAATGAAAGCAAGTGACTCAGGATTAAGGGAAATGGCTGATAAAGGAGTTGTTGCGACTTTGCTGCCAGGTACGACTTTCTTTTTAGGTAAAAAAGAATTTGCAGATTATAAAAATATAAAATCTCATGGTATTGATGTGGCTATGGCTACAGATTACAACCCCGGCACATGCACCATACAGTCCTTGCCTTTTATCATGAATTTAGGTATGATTAACTATAAGATGGATATAAATGAAGCTTTTATTTCTATTACAGCTAATGCTGCTAAATCGCTAGGTATGGAAAAAGATTTAGGTGTAATTGAAAAGGGATTTCAGGCAGATTTGCTATTTTGGGATATTGAATCACTAGAAGAAGTCCCTTATTGGATTTCTGAAAACAAAATTATTGGAATTATGAAGAAAGGAAAAGTGATTAAAAATTTAAGTTTAGTTAAGGATTAGTGATACTAGCTGAACAATATCTAAAATGTTAAGTATGCCATCATCGTTTAAATCTGAAACTAAAGAAGAGCAGTCTTCATCAATAACTCCACCAAAAAAATAATTAACAAGCGTTACAACATCTAGTATATTTACTGATTGATCTTGGTTTATATCACCTTCAAGGATTTCATTGCAAGGGTTACCTTGATTAAAAAAATAGCCTCCAATATCACTTCTTGATTGATCTGGGTCAGAAAGTTCAGGAGAACCATTATCTATACAAGGAGAAGTTTCTAGATATCTGAAATCATTAGCTTCTAAATTGGAAAACTGGGGATTTTGATTGATTAATCCAAGTGCTGATGAAAGGTCCAACGGAGTCCATATGTTTCCTCAGCCAGGGCAGTTTTCCATGTAGTCTTCTTCTCCATTGTTCCATCCATTTGAATAGCTTATGGGAGTATTTATTAACTCCTCACCATATAGCCCAACTCCATAAACTAAATTATTAACAAAATTGCAGTTAATAATTTCAACATCTGCATTGCCAAATAATTTTATTCCCATGTGATTGTTAACAAAATTACAGTTTCTTATTGTTCCAGAAGCTACTCCAGAGTAGCTCATTCCAAAGCCTCCATCAAATGAGCTATTTATTATTGAGCAATACTCAATTGATAGAGAAGCTGGGAATTCTTCATCTGCAAATGCCCATAAACCTCCACTGTCATCAAGGTCAATAGTTGCTCCATTTCCTTCGATATAAACATTTCCCTCAAAAACTCCAAGTCCTCCAGTATATATTATGTTAGAATCCAAAATCAAGTATTTATCATAGCCATTTAGAGAAGACGCATTATTGTATACCTCTTGAATGGTTGTGCAAACAGAAAAAGAAATTAGTAAAATAAGTATTAAAAATTTAACGGCTTTCATAATGCAGGTAATTTAATAGAAAATAATATTGATTTCTATAGTAATATATATTACAAGATGTAAAAATAACTTTAAAGAATTCTTCTGTAGTATTCATAAGGCTTATTCTGGCCGTACCAATGTTGAAAAATTTTAACAATTTCTGAATTAGATCCAAAATTTTCTGAAACTCCTATTTTAACATGTCCTGTAACATATTTGTATTTTTTTTTCTTTAGATAGTTAAGGTATATATGTTTCAAAGTTTTTGCATATCCACCTTTTTTCCGATATTTTTTTTCAATATAAAAAAAATATGTATAAATAGTATTAGATTGACCTAGGTTCGTATCGTACCTTGACCATGATTCTCTTTTAAATATTTCTAGAGGAGCACCAATGATAAAACCAACAAGTTTAGAATTTTTTTTAGCTAAAAATTGGATGGTATTCGAGTTGAAGTATTTTGGAATATTAGTCTCATTTAGTTTTCCTTGTTCTCCAAATATCTTAGTTAAGTCTTTACTTAGGTGAAGGATGTTGTCTAGATCTTCTTGACCAATATCAACTAGAAGCTCTACTGAAAACCCAAGAGCTGAGGTAGCAATAACCTTTGATTTAGATTTAAGATTCAACGTAAGGTTATTTTATAATAATAGTAACTTAAAAACATAAATAATTTTAAATTATTTGTAGGATGAAAACAAATTTTAATTCTCTTTTATATAATAAATGCAAGGAAAAGAATAATTGGTTATGCTTGGGATTAGATATTGATCCAGATTTTTTTAATAATAGTATTTCTGATCCAATCGATTTTCTAGAGAAATTTGCCTTTGAAATTATTGACTCAACGATTGACATTGTTCCTGTTTACAAGCCAAATCTTGCTTTTTTTGAGAGGTATGGTTATAAAGGTTTTAAGGTTTTTGAAAAAATTGTAGAGTATATTGATGGAAGATCGATCGTTATTGCTGATGCTAAAAGAGGAGATATTGGCAATACATGCAAGTACTATGCAAGTGCTATGTTTGATGAAATGGGTTGTGATGCAATAACTGTAAATCCATATATGGGTAGTGACTCTATTCTTCCTTTTTTGAAAAATAAGTTTAAGGGCGTTTTCGTTCTTTGTTTGACTTCTAACTCAAGCTCAGGTGAGTTGCAAAATGATACAAATGATAATACTCCTCTTTTTTTGAAAGTAGCTAAATTAGTTGGAAGCCTAAATAAAAACGGAAACCTTGGTTTGGTAGTTGGTGCAACAAAGTCAGATTTTTTTGATCAGATTAATAAATATTGCAATAAAATGCCATACCTTATTCCAGGGGTTGGTCATCAAGGGGGTGACTTGGAAGAGTCTCTGATTAGCTCAAATAAAAATGGTTATGGAATAATTAATGTTTCTAGATCAATTATTAATTCTGGGAAAGGAAATTTAAAGTCAATTAGATCTGCAGCGCTTAGTTACACAGAAAAAATAAGAGAGGTTGTTAATGGGAGAGCTTAAAAAACTTCTTTTAGAAAGCGGAGCTGTTCTTGAGGGACATTTTTTGCTTACATCTGGTAGACATAGCAATAAGTATGTTGAAAAATTTAGGTTACTTGAAAACCCAGTTGCATTGAAAAGCATTTGCAAGCTCATGTCTGAGAAATATAAAAATGACAGTGTTGATTTGATTCTAGGGGCTGCGATTGGAGGTATACTGCTTTGTGGTGGAGTTGGTCGAGAGCTAAATGTTAAACATATTTTTACAGAAAGAGTAGATAAAAAAATGGTCCTTAAAAGGGGTTTTGAAATTGAAAAAAATCAAAGAGTTGTAATTGTAGAAGATATTATAACAACTGGAGGTTCAGTTTTTGAGATGATTGATATAGTTGGTGAAAGTGGAGCTGAGATAGTAGGTGTTTCTAGTATTTTAGATAGAAGTAATAAGAAAATTGATTTTGGAGCTCCACATAGTCCTCTATTAAAGATGAAAATTGATAGTTGGGGTGAAGGTGAGGTTCCTCAATGGTTGAAAAGAATTCCCATTACAAAGCCAGGGAGTACTGGAAAATGAAATGTAGAATAATTTACTTTTTAATTATGACTTGTTTTGTAATACCTGAAGATAAAAAGAAATCTGAAAATCAACTAAGGTTGAATCCAGGAATGCTTAAGGGCCTTTCATTGGATTTGATTCCTAAGGATGTAAGTGCTAGAACGGAGAAGTTGATAGATAAAGAGATTTTAGCAATTAAAGAAACAGCGAAAAAATTTAAGTTCGATCCAGTTGGAGAAGAAGAGGTAGTCTTAATGGAAACTTCAAGTGGTAAAATAATTTTAGAATTATATGAGAATGTTGCTCCTAATCATTGCAATAATTTTAAACGATTGGCAAACAGCGGTTTCTATGATGGAACTCTTTTCCATAGAGTTATAAAGGGGTTTATGATACAGGGAGGAGATATTTTATCAAGGGACAACGATCCCTCTAATGATGGACAAGGTAATCCAGGTTGGACTGTAGGTGCAGAGTTTAGTAGTATAAGTCATGGCCCAGGAATTCTTTCAATGGCTAGATCTCAAAACCCAAACTCTGCTGGTAGTCAGTTTTTTATTTGCCATGAAGAAGCTAAGCACCTAGATGGAAAATATACAGTGTTTGGAAAGGTAATCGATAATTTTTATGTAGTTCAAAGAATAGCAAATGCTGTTACTGAAAAAAGAATGCTTAAAAGACTTTTGAAAAATAAAATTCCAGATGGTGAAAAAACTGAGAAATGGATGGAATTTAGAAAGCAGTTTGTAAAAGTTCCAAATGGTATGAATCCTAATGATTATAGGGTTCAGCTAAGTAGCTATGTTAATAGTGATAGGCCTCTTGCACCAATAAAGATTTTAAAGGTAAGAGTAGTTAAAAAAATGGATATTGAAAATGAATAGAAGAAAATTAATAAACAGGTTTATATTTACAACTTTTTGTTTAGCTATCTCATTTAGTCAAGGCTTTTATGATGCAAACATTTCTGAATATGAAAGTAGCTTTCTTAGTGCGGAAGATAGAACGACAGAGTTTAAGGCTGGAGAAGTTGCTATTTTTTCCATTGACATGAAAATGAAAGAGGGCTATTATGTATATAGCTCAAATCCAGATATGAGTCTAAGCCCAACCTATATAGAGTGGGATGACCCTGAGTACCTTAGTAAAATTGGAATACTTGAAGAGCCTATTCCTAAGATTGAGTTTGACGAAAGCTTTAAAA
Source organism: bacterium TMED198 (assembly GCA_002170735.1). GTDB lineage: Bacteria > Fidelibacterota > Marinisomatia > SCGC-AAA003-L08 > D37C17 > TMED198. The sequence goes on from NHIV01000079.1 coordinate 18,467, forward strand.
TGGATGTAGGCAAGCATTATAGTAGCGTCCAATTTAACCAATATTCAAAGCTTCATTCTGATTTATCTCCAGGAAGTTATAACTTGACTGGTGCTTTTTTTTATCAGGTATGTGATGTTACAAAGTGTATTCCACATGTAGATGAAGTTAGCTATGAGTTTAAAGTTGTTGAAGGATTGTCTGTTGGTAGTGATTATCAGATAAAAACCAGTTTTGCTTCATCTGGAAGTATGGAAGAGCTTAATGAAAAAATAGATGAAGGCCTCGGAGCTTTTTTACTGTTTGCTTTTGGCATGGGTCTGCTTGCCTTGTTAACTCCATGTGTATTTCCGATGATTCCCATTACCGTTTCTTTTTTCACAAAAGAAGGAGAGAAAGAAGGTAACAAGCCTATAAAGTCTGCTTTGGTTTATGCAATTGGAATAATTGTTATTTATACATCTCTAGGTTTTTTAATGGCCTTGATACTTGGAGCATCAGGAGCAAATCAAATTGCTTCAAATCCATGGATGAACTTGTTTATTGCTTCATTGTTTATATATTTTGCTCTAAGTCTTTTTGGTATGTATGAGATTGAGCTTCCATCTTTTATAAGGCAGTACAGTCTAAATCAAGAGTCTAAGGGTGGTATGGTAGGTGTTCTTTTTATGGCATTAACTTTTACTCTTACATCTTTTACTTGTACTGTTCAATTTATAGGATTGTTGCTTGTCGCAGCCTCTCAGGGTGACTTTGTTTGGCCACTTATAGGGATGCTTTCATTTTCTACAGCTTTTGCACTTCCATTTTTCTTTTTAGCTTTGTTTCCTCAGTATCTTTCAAAGATGCCAAAGAGTGGTGGCTGGTTAAATTCTGTTAAGGTAATTATGGGTTTCCTTGAGCTTGGAGCTGCAATGAAATTTATTAGTAACGCTGATTTGGTTTGGGGTTGGATGGTGTTTGATCGTCAGCTTGTTTTGGCAAGTTGGGCCATAATAACACTTCTTATGGGTGTGTATTTATTGGGTAAAATAAAGCTTCCACACGATGTAGATCAGGCTTCAATTGGAGTCCCGAGGCTAATGATTAGCATTGTATTTTTAACATTTAGTCTTTATCTGTCTGCAGGTTTATTTGGTCAAAAAGTTTATGGAATGATTGATTCTTATCTCCCTCCCGACCTTTCACCTCAAGTCATTGTTAAAAATGAAAAATCTAGTGAGTATTGGTACTATGACCTTGATGATGCACTTGTTGTAGCCAAAGAACAAAAGAAGCCCATATTCATTGATTTTACGGGTTATACCTGTACAAATTGCAGGTGGATGGAGACAAATGTTTTTGTAGATCCTCAGGTTAAGGAGTTGTTTGGAGAGTTTGTTCTTGCAAAGCTTTACACAGATGGTAAAGAGCCTGTCCATAAGAAGAATCAAAAAATGGAAATTGAAAGATTTCAAACTGCAGCCTTGCCATTCTATGTTACTCTAACCTATGATGATAAGGAAATATCGAGATTCCCAGGTATGGATACTGATGTTAGCAAGTTTGTTTCGTTTTTAAGGAGGTCACTTGATTAAAATTTTTTATTATATCAAATGTAGTTTATTATTATTGTCATTATCTTTCTTGGCTGGTGAGCCACTCACTAAAGAACAAAAGGATAAAATTAATGAGTTGTCAAAAGAGATTGACCTGGCTCATGATTTTACGCTTAGTTCAATAGATGATAAAAAATATGTTCTAAGTGAAATGAAGGGAAAGGTTGTATTGATTAATTTTTGGGCAACATGGTGTGGTCCTTGTAGAATGGAAATTCCAGATTTAAACGAACTTTATTCAAAATATAATAAAGATGGTCTTGAGATTCTAGGGATAAGTGTAAGCGATAGTAAGAGGAGCTTGATAAACTTTGTAAAAGCCTATCCTATGGATTACCCCGTACTTTATGGTTCAGGATTAGAAATGGATAAAGTTACAAGTAAGTATGGTGGAGTTAATAGTCTACCTGTAACTTTTGTTATAGATAGGGATGGAAGAATATCTAAATATTATCCAGGTGCATTGCTAAAAGATTATAATCCTATTCAATATGCAAACTTTGTCTATCACCTTGAGACACTTCTTCGTCCAAAAAAAATAAAGGATGATTCAAGTAAAAAAATAAAATAATTCACCATTTATTTTTATCCATCTTTCTTCTTTCTTTTTTTGTGGGTCGGCCAGATCCTTTTTCACG